>NZ_JASAUS010000002.1:0-284746 GCF_029953005.1 Bradyrhizobium sp. Mp27
CTTGCGAGCCACCAGGTCAATCTTGTGGCTGCGCAGGAACCGCCAGACATATTGGACATCGACATCGCCCAGCGCCTCGGCCAGCAGGGGGCCGGTCCAGCGCGCAAACCCTTGCGGTGGCGGCTTATCCAGCAGCTTCAGAATCCGCTTGTCGGTCGTCTTCGTATAGATCGGCTGCTTGCCAGGCCGCGGCTTGTCTTGCAGCCCTTCAAGGCCATGGTCGGCATAGCGATGCCGCCAAAGGCTGACAATCCGCGGCTGGACCCCAACTTCCTTGGCGATCGACCGGGTGCTGCGCCCATCCGCCGCCAACAGAACTATCCGCGCCCGCTTCAAATCGCGCTGCAACGTCACCGGTGAGCGACAGCACGCCTCAAGCACCTTGCGATCTTTCCTCGAAAGGTGGACTTCTCTTGCTTCGGGTATCATCCCGACCTTGAATCACGACTCACGTTCCAAGAAAAGTGGGTACTAGAATGACTCGATTAGCCAAGAAAGGGATAGCAATTCGAGCGAAAGAGGCGCACCGTCCATGCAAACTTGATTGACGTCGGCGATACGCGGGCGGTAATCGAAGCAGTGCCGTCCGCAGTGCACCTGCGCTCCGCCCGCCCTGCAGCTCTTCCTCGAGATGGTAACGATTAATTCGGTCGATCCATCTGATGCTCAGGAAGCGAAGCGATGGCGTCCAGAGAGAGGCGCGTGTCGACCTTGAGGGGGATACGGCCGCGCCGAGCGCTTAGATGCGGCGGATGACTGTGGAGATCGAAAGCGCGACGTCCTGCTGGCGCTTGCCAGCCACATCGAGCTGCTCAGCATCTCCAATGAGCTTGCGATGCAGATCGCGCTCAGCCTCGTTGGCATTCTGGTGATGATCGGCTGCATCGGTGTTGAGCTCGATCGAGATCAAGCCGGGGAGACGACCATGACGGCATGAAGACCGCGACGTCTGTGGCCTTGGTAAGTGATATTTCATACGGAAAGATCGATCAAAGTCGACCCAGCGAGGTGAGACAACGGGCAAATTCAAGATAATGGTCGCACGCATCGAGATGATTTCACCGAACGAACGAGGCGAGGACATCCGTTTGACGTTTCAATTCGAAAGCCGTCAGACCAGTTTTGCCTTGCCAATCTTCCTGAACTCTTGCGAATTCGACGACACCGAAATCGTCGAGGTCGCTCGAAGCAAGTTATATGACGTCTTCTGGCAGCTGTGCAGTCAGTGCGAGGATTGGCAGTTGTCGGACGCCGAGCGTCGCGAGCTAGCAAAGATCAACGTGCGGCCTGCCCGATAAGGTCGATTAGTCCGCGAATCAAAAAGCTAGTCGCCGCTTTAGCCACTCCTTCCGTTTGGGATGTCGGTAGTTGTAGCATTCTGCCGCCACTGCTCTCCTGCTCACCGTCATTCCGACAAAGGGAGAATCTGCTGCCTCAGGTTTTGATGGACTGATCCTCCCCGCGAAGGCTGCTTCCTTATTTGGAAACGTCCGCCAAGCTATTGGAATTGCTGGAGGCCGTTTTTGGCCTTTTTTCCAAACGCGCATTGAAGTCGTTGAAGAATCGAGCGGATTTTGATTCCGCCATTCGGAGGTTCGATCCCTCCCGCCCCAGCCAGATGCTCCGCTTCCCCTGAAATTCCTCACGAAACCGGCCTGGCTGTGGAGCTGCTGCACAGCTCTGCGACACATCACTGCTGCACAGGTGTCGTGATCCCATGGCTGCGCATATTTTCCGGAGGAATGCTGTGTATTACTGGCGCCGCCGTCCACCGCGGCCGCTTGCCAGTTTCTTTTCTTGTCCGCATCTTTTTCTGAGCTTGAAGACGACCAGCCGCGCGACGGCGCGGCGCCTGGCCGTTCAACTCGACCTGATCCTGGAAGATGCAGCGATGCTCGCTGAACGCGACACTCTCGATCTGTCTTCGTCTCAAATTGAGACAATGCTGCGTGCCGTGGTGACCAACCATTTGGGCAAGCTGGAGCGCGTCGCCACTGCGGCCAAATGCGCCCCCGATTTCGACGTCCGACGGGCGCGTCTGGATGACAAGAAGGCCTTTTGCCGCGGCGCGCGGCGCGACGGCCCTTGCTGGTGCAGGTCAGCATGCCGATCAAATAGCGCTGTGGCGAATGGGTCTGAAACTGGCCCATCGGGTGATGTCGCCGTGTCGGGGCATCGCGGACTCTCGCGAGTCCGTCAGCTCGGCAGCTTTAGGGGCATCGGCCTAGATTGCGCCATCCACGATGACTTCTATGAGCTCCGGTCCGCGTCGTTCGATCGCCGAAGCCAGAATGCTCCGAAACTGATCGCCTTCGCTGACACGAGTGGCGCGAACACCCAACGACCGGGCGAGACCCGTGAAGTCAACGGATGGCTTGCGGAAATCCATGCCGACAAAATGGTTGGTTCCATGGAACGCCTGCAGGCGCTGCTTGATGATCCGGTATCCTCCATTGTTCACGAGCACAACGGTGAGTGGCAGGTCGTGGTGCGCGGCCGTCCAGAGCGATTGTATCGAGTACATCGCGCTTCCGTCTCCCGAATAGCAGACCACTGGTCTCTCGGGATTTGCGAGACTGGCTCCGACAGAGGCTGGAAGTCCCCATCCGATGCCTCCGGAGGCCATCTGGTGGTAGCCGTATCGGTCGCGGTGACCTTTCAAGGCCGCCATGTAGCGCGATGACGTCAGGCCTTCGTCGACCAGGATCGCGTTCGCGGGGAGGGCATCGACAACCTGAAGTGCCAACCAGTCGGGATCGATCGGAACGGCGTCCTTTCGTCGCGAGATGTCCTGTACAAGCCTGTCGCGGTTCGCCGACCAGTTCGCTGACTTCAGGCTTTCGATACGATCTGAAGCAAGCGTGGCCAGAGGCGCCCCTCCCGTCACCTCGATCGCGGGCACAAGAACGCGCAGGGTTTCTCGCACGTCGGCTTTCAGGGCGATCTCGGCTGGGAAGTTCTTCGCAAGATCGTTATCAACCAGGCCAATCTGGATAATCGGCATTCCGCGAGGCAGAGGTTCGTGCGCGCTGTGGACCGACATCCGAACCGGGTCCGAACCGAGCACGATCAGCAGATCATGCGCTCCAAGTATCTTGGTAGTCTGCTGCTGATCGCGTGGCAACGCTCCCATAAAGCAAGGGTGGTCAGAAAGGAAATGGGCGCCATAGGCGATGGTCTGCTGATAGACCGGGCAGCCAAGTCGCGATGCGAACAGGGCGGCTTCGTCGAGAGCATCGCTCTTTACGATCTCGTCGCCGACTACGACGACTGGGCGGTGCGCCGATAGTATCCGTTGAACAAGTTCGTCCAGCACCTCCCTGGAGGGAGCAACCCGTGTATCGACGCGCGTTGACTGACCGGGCTCGATGTGGGTCTCCGCATTGAGGATATCACCAGGTAGCGAAATGAAGACCGGTCCGGTAGGCGGCGTCGTGGCGATCTTGGCGGCCCGGCGCACGATGCGCGGAAGATCTTCGAGCCGCGTCACCTCTATCGCCCATTTGACGAGAGGTTCGGCCATCTGGACCAGCGGACCGTAGAGAAGCGGCTCCATGAGCCCATGCCCATGTTCCTGCTGTCCCGCGGTCAGGATCATTGGCGTACCGGTGAACCTGGCATTGTATAGCGAACCCATGGCGTTGCCGAGGCCGGGGGCGACGTGAACGTTGCAGGCAACCAGTTGCCCCGAGGCCCGGCTAAAACCGTCGGCCATCGCGACGACCAGACTTTCCTGCATCGCCATCACATAGGTCAGCTCCGGATGGTCCTTCAACGCATGCATGATCGGCAATTCGGTGGTTCCCGGATTGCCGAACAGATGCGTAATTCCTTCATCCTTCAGCAGGGACAGGAAGGCGGAGCGACCGGTCGTGCGATTCATGATCCTGGTTCTTTCTGTTCATGGCCTGCCGCAATGCGTCGTCATCATCAGAGATCGGTGGGTGGCAGGCGAAAAAGAGCCCCGGCTTTTTCAAGACGGGGCCCAAGTCTGGGAGGAAAGTTACTTGCCGAGCCAGACTTTTGGGGCCTGCAAGGCGACCTGAGCGGCGCGGGACTCGACCTCCGCCTGGGTGATCGAGCTGACAGGATGATCGATGACAACAAGGATCAGTCCTTGCATGCCGAGCGCCGTACGCGTGAGCTCGGTCTCGCGTTCGAACTCGGTCGTGATGATGGCGGCCGCCGGAATGCCGAGCTTCTCGAGGGCGACAGAATCCCGGATACAGCAGGAGCAGCAGGAGCCACAGTCACCGATCGCGGTCAGGACGAGATCGTTGTTTGCTGCGATCTCGGCGATCATTTCCGGCGCCGCGTCCTTCGAGAAGCTGTGCTTCACGTAGTAGTTCACCTTGGCGAAATTCACGCTCTTCTCGAGGGCGGCGGTTGACGTGCGCAGGATCTTGTTCGCGTTCCACTTTGAATTGTCCAGAATCGCAAGCCGGAGACCGTCAAGCTTCTTCGCCCGGGCGGCGATCGGCGTATTCGCGGACTCCACGATGCCGCGAGGATCGAACACGCGAACCGAATTGGCGTCTGTTACCTTCATCAACATTTCAATCTCCTCCTTCTCGTTTTACAGCGCGCACACGCCGTCGGTGCAGCCGTCGTCTGCCGGACCCGACGCGGGATTGATGGGCTTGAGGACCGGCGTGCTCATGTGGCCCCAGCCGGGAATGAATGCAGAGAAACGACCGGCGTGCCCACCCATGATGAACAGGTGGATGTTGTCGGCCGAAGGGACGATCGGGATGCGGCTGTCGGGATCCCGCTTCAGCCACCTGGGCAAGTTGCGGTTGTAGACCTGGCCGTAGCGATGATCGCGGGAGATTGCCCTGAAGGCGTTGCCAGAGTTCATCCAGAGATAATGGCGGATGTCAGAGCGGGTCCAGCCCGCCTTGGCGATCGTCCTGGCATGCTCGAGACCCAGTACGACTGTGCAGTGTCCACCTAGAACCGCGGAGTTGGAGGCGATCGTGCTCATCGCCGAGCACATCGTATCCAGAATGCCCTCCGGGTCGTTGCATTGGTGGTCGGTGACGCTGTGCGGCGCTTCGGCCGCGATCGCGAATACGGTCGAATCCATGGGGCTGAACCCATGCTCGACGTGATACGGCGCGAATGGGCTGTCGGTCTCGTTCTCCGCAACGCAGTAACTGTACTTGCCCGGATGGCCGAGCGTGCTCTTGTCGAAATCCGGCGGCCAGCCGCCGCCGACGTTCAGCATGATCAGGCGGACGGCCCGGCCAATCGTCGCATTGGCGCGATTGCCGGATCCGAAGACATTGGGACCGCCGTTCATCCCGACCTCGGCCGCGAGCGGTCCGTTGACGACGATGAGCGGCGACGCGACGTGGGTGGTCGCCTGGACGCCGTTCAGGTTGAAAGCACGGTCGGTGAGCGCCAGCATGGCAGCGCGGACAATGGAAGCATATTCGGGACGGCAACCCGCCATCACCATGTTGATCGCGAGGATCTCCCGTGTGAGAGCACCCCAGCGCGGCGCGACCTTGCATTCGACGAATTGGGGATCGCCGCCCAGGGCGGCTACGACCGCATCGATCTTGTCCTGGGTGGGAGGAACGACGGGAAGGCCATCAGACCAGCCGCGTTCGAAGTAAAGCTCGATGAGATCAGTGCTGGTCGGGACGGTCTCGACGGCAGCGGATGCGCTGCCCTGTTCCAGTGTCTGAAGTGCCATTTTCTCGCTCCGGCTGTTTCAACCCGGAGCTCACCCTAGGCTCAATCCATTCTATGCCAAGAAAATCCTGATAGCCATGATTGATACGAGATCAGTATAAATGAACTACGGCTTGTTCCAGGACGACCGCAGGAGTGACATCAATCCGGCCGCAGCGGGAGACGGCTCCCTTTCCCTGAGGGTTATGACCCCAAGGTCGCGTGCGAGAGGCCGTCCTCGAACGGGCACGGCGCTCAGCTCCTTTCCGAGAAAGCTTGCAACTCCGCTCTTCGGAGCAATGGCAAGCCCGATCCCCGCTCTCACGAAGCCGAGCATCGTGGCGAACTGGGATACCGTGACGACGTGGTTCAAGGTTAGTCCGATCGACGAAGCCGCGCTGTCGATGACGCGCCTCGTTCTGGAATCGCTCGGAAGCGAGACCAGGGGCGCACCCTTCAAGTCGGACAGAGCAAGGCTCTTCTTCTTCGCCAGTTCGTGATGGCGCGGAAGTACGACCGTGAACTCCTCCTTGCCGAGCGGGACTGACATGAATGGATCCGGAAGATCATCGAGATAAGTGATGCCGAAGTCTGCGGCACCGCTGCGCACGTCTTCCATGACCGCACCATGAACACCATCCCGGACATGCAGTTCGATACCTGGATGGTCGAGACGATATGCTGAAACGAGTCCCGGCAGCTTTCCGTTCGCGACCGACATGATGCTTGAGATGATGATCTGACCTCTCCTCTGGTCGGACAGCTCACGCATGCTGCGGATGGTGATCTTCAAATCGTTCAGCATACGTGCCGCGACGCCGACAAACTCCTTGCCCGCGGCAGTAATCTGCACCGAGCGAGTGCTGCGATCGAACAGCTTGAGTCCGAGCACTTCCTCTACGTGCTTGACCGTGCGCGTGACAGCGGGCTGGGAGGTCTTCAACAGCGCAGCCGCAGCAATGAAGCTGCCGTATTCGGCAAGCGCCAAAACCGTCTCAAGTTGACGCGAGGTGAGATCGGGGAGGCCGGAGCTGCTCATTTGATTTATGCCTGTTTTGCAATTATCGATGGTATCAGAATTTCATTGATATAACCACCCATTCGTTGGACCGTCGTCGCACCAGCAGCTTGGAGCGACAGATGGGTCAATTGGAACGAGCACCGCGTCCAAGCACGTCCTATCCCCAATTTCGATGGGACGACGCTTTCCTGCTTGAGCAGCAGCTCACGGAAGACGAGCGGATGATCCGGGATACAGCGCGCGCCTATGCCCAGGAAAAGTTGTTGCCGCGCGCAACCGAGGCCTACCTCAATGAAGAGACGGACCGCGAGATCTTTCGCGAGATGGGTGAACTCGGCCTGATCGGCGTCACCTTCCCGGAGGAGTACGGCTGCGCGGATGCGGGCTACGTGTCGTATGGCTTGGTGGCGCGCGAGATTGAGCGGGTGGACTCAGGCTATCGCTCGATGAACAGCGTCCAGTCCTCACTCGTGATGTACCCGATCTATGCGTACGGCGACGATGCGCAACGGAAGAAGTTCCTGCCGAAACTTGCCTCGGGCGAGTGGGTCGGCTGCTTCGGGCTGACGGAACCTGACGCGGGATCCGATCCGGGCGGGATGAAGACGCGTGCCGAAAAAGTCCCGGACGGTTACCGGTTGACCGGCTCGAAGATGTGGATCTCGAACTCTCCCATCGCGGACGTCTTCGTCGTCTGGGCGAGGTCGGCAACCCACGACAATCAGATTCGCGGGTTTATCCTCGAGAAGGGAACGGCGGGCCTTTCAGCACCGAAGATCAACGGCAAGCTCTCGCTTCGCGCCTCGATTACGGGCGAGATCGTCATGGACGGCGTGGTCGTTCCCGAAAGCGCGCTTTTGCCCAACGTCTCCGGTCTCAAGGGGCCTTTCGGCTGTCTCAACCGGGCGCGCTACGGCATCTCGTGGGGCGCGATGGGGGCTGCGGAAGACTGCTTTCATCGTGCCAGGCAATACGTCCTCGACCGCAAGCAGTTCGGCCGGCCGCTCGCGGCCACCCAGCTGGTGCAGAAGAAACTCGCCGATATGCAAACCGAGATTGCGCTGGGCTTGCAGGCATCCTTGCAGGTGGGCCGCCTGATGGATTCGCGCCAGATGGCCCCGGAGATGATCTCGATCGTCAAGCGTAACAATTGCGGAAAAGCGCTCGACATCGCGCGCGTTGCCCGCGACATGCACGGTGGCAACGGGATCTCCAGCGAATTCCAGGTCATGCGTCATGCCCAGAATCTGGAGACGGTGAATACCTACGAAGGCACCCACGACGTGCATGCGCTCATTCTGGGGCGTGCGATCACCGGCATCCAGGCATTTTCGTGAGGCGACCATGAAACCGTGCCTAAGCGGGTTGCGTGTTCTCGATCTGAGCCGAATTCTCGCCGGTCCGTGGGCAACCCAGCTGCTCGCTGATCTCGGCGCGGAGGTCATCAAGATCGAACGACCGGGCGAGGGGGACGATACTCGCGGCTGGGGGCCGCCTTTCGTCACGGGGGACGGCGAGGATGATCTTTTCAGTGCCTATTATCTCGCGGCAAATCGGGGCAAGAAGTCGGTCTGCATCGACTTCAGCAAACCGGAAGGACGCCAGATCGTCTGCACGCTGGCGCGATCTTGCGATGTGGTGGTCGAAAACTTCAAGGTCGGTGGCCTGAAGCGGCTCGGACTTGATTACCAAGCCCTCTCACAGATCAATCCGAAACTGATCTACTGTTCAATCTCCGGCTTCGGGCAGACAGGCCCGTACAAGGACAAGCCCGGCTACGATCTGCTGGTGCAGGCCATGGGCGGGCTCATGAGCATCACCGGCGCGGCCGACGGTGAGCCAATGAAGGTCGGGGTCGCCGTCGCAGACATCTTCACGGGGCTGTATGCGACGGTTGCGATCCTTGCGGCCCTTAACGAGCGCCGGACCAGCGACGTAGGTCAGCATATTGATCTTGCGCTTCTCGACGTCCAGATCGCGACACTCGCCAATCAGGGAATGAACTTCCTGGCTTCTGGCAAGGCGCCGGCGCGGCACGGCAACGCTCATCCAAACATCGTGCCGTATCAGGCCTTCGCCACATCCGACGGCCACATCGTTGTCGCAGTCGGCAACGACGCACAGTTCGCACGCCTTGTGACAATTCTCGGTGTCCCCGAACTCTCGAGGGATCCGCGTTTCCAAAGAAACGCGGATCGGGTGAGAAATCGCAAAGAGCTGATCGCGATCGTGGCCGGCAAGATTCGGTCGTGGACGAAGATGGAGCTTCTCCAGGCTCTCGATGACGAGAAGATCCCGGCCGGACCGATCAACGAAATGCACGAAGTGTTTTCGGACCCGCACGTCGTGGCGCGGGGCCTCGTCGTGGAACAGAGCCTGTTCGCCGGAGGGCCGTCGACGAGAATGATCGGCAATCCGATCCGGTTCTCACGGACCCCGATCGAGTACGGCCAGGCGCCGCCGCGGCTCGGATTTCACACCACCGAAGTCGTACAGGGCGATCTCGCGATGCCGGAGTCCGAACTCAACCGGTTGGTGGAGCAGGGGATCATCTCAAGCAGCAACGCCTGAACCCGCCAAAGAAGCGGAAGCGTAGAACGAATAGAAGTGAGGAGAAATGACAAGGATCGAGATTTCGCGTCGCAAGGCGCTCGGCGCTATAGCCGGCGTGTTGGCGCTACCGGCCCTCGCAAGAGCCCAGTCGGTCACCGAAGTACGCGCCATCATCCAGTACGGCGTCTCGTATCTCCCGTTGATGTTGATCGAAGAGGAGAAGCTCCTCGGTGCGGCACTCGCCGAGCTGGGAGAGCCGGGCGCCGAGTTGAAGCTCCAGAGGGTTAGCGGCTCGACGGCCGTCAACGAGGGACTCCTCGCCGGGACAGCGGACGTGGGCGTGATGGGAGTCCCATCGCTGCTGATCATCGCAGAGAAGACGCGTGGTGGCGTCAAGGGACTGGCCAGTTGCTCATCGTTCCCTATGGTGCTCAACACGGTCGTCGACCGGATAAAGACAATTGCGGACTTCTCCCCGCAAGACCGCATTGCAACGCCGGCCAACACCTCGCCCCAGAATCTCTGCCTTCGCATGGCCGCGGAGAAGTTCTTGGGCGATCCGAAGAAGCTGGATACCAATGTTGTGGCGCTGCCGCATCCGGATGCGATGTCCGCCATGCTGGCGGGCACCGAAGTGTCATCGCATTTCACCAACGCGCCATTTGCCCAGTTTGAAGCTGACGACAAGCGGGTGCACAGGGTGTTGAGCTCCGAGGATATCCTTGGCAAGCCTTCGACCTTCGTCTTGCTCGCAGCGAACGCCCGCTTCGTCGACAGAAATCCGAAGGTCTCACAGGCGATGGTCACCGCCATGGACGCCGCGATGAAGCGGATCAAGGAAGACCCCGCCCGGGCGGCGGCGCTTTATCTCAGGCTCGAGCCATCGAAATCCATGAACGTGGAGTACGTCGAACGCATCCTGCGAGATCCCGAGAATGTGTTCAGCGTGCCGCCCGGCGGCGTCATGACATACGCGGATTTCATGCAGAGAACCGGCCAGATCAAGTCAAGACCGGCCAAATGGCAGGACATTTTCTTTCCGTTCATCCAGGAAAGACAGGGAAGCTGACGATGAACATGATCAATCAGCCCCAGATCAAGCAGGCGTACGGCGCGAGCGACGCGAAACCCGTATTGAGCCTGAAGAACGTGACGCTGCGCTATCGGACGGACGCGAGCATCGTCACGGCGGCCTATGATGTGAGCTTCGACGTATATCGGGGCGACAGGTTCATTCTGCTGGGCGCCTCCGGTTGCGGCAAGTCTTCGTTGCTCAAAGCGGTCGGCGGCTTTCTCGCTCCCGCAGCCGGAGAGATCAAGCTCGATGGTCGCGTCATCGATGCTCCGGGCCCGGACAGAATGATGGTCTTCCAGGAGTTTGACCAATTGCTGCCGTGGAAGACGATCCTCGAGAACGTTGCTTACCCCATGCAGAAGTCCAGGAAATGGCCTTCCGCCGAAATACTGGACCGGGCGCGGCTCTTTACCGCCAAGGTCGGTCTGGAAAAATTTGGAAACGCATATCCGCACACGCTATCGGGTGGCATGAAGCAGCGGGTCGCGATCGCGCGGGCGATGGCGATGGAGCCGAAGATCCTTCTGATGGACGAGCCGTTCGCCGCACTCGACGCCTTGACCAGACGAAAGATGCAGGACGACCTTCTCGAACTTTGGAGCGGAACGCATTCGACTATTCTGTTCGTCACGCACTCCATCGAAGAGGCCGTGATCGTCGGGTCGCGCATTCTGGTGCTGACCCCGCATCCGGGCCAGGTTCGCGCCGAAATCAATGCGCATCAATTCGCCTTCGCCGATCTCGGAAACGCGGATTTCGGAAGCCTTTGTTCCCGCATCCATCAAATGCTCTTCACGCCCTGTCCGCGGCATCCGAAAGGACGGTAAACATGGCCACAACCGAACAAAAAGCGGCTCTGGCCTTCGTGCTTCCCCCGGTTCGCGATGAGTTCGAACTCCACAGCGTCATCGAGCCCTCGGCGGATGTGGAATGTCCTCTTCCGTTGCACGAGCGCATCCTGCAAAGCACGCTCGTCCGTCGACTCGTCGTGGTCGGGCTCCTTGCCGCTGCGTGGGAGGGGTACGCCACCTACCTGGACAATTCGCTGATGATGCCGCGCCTTTCCGAGGTCGTCGTCGCGTTGGTGTCATCGCTGGTTTCCGGCGGCCTCGCGATGCGCATTCTGCTGACCATGAAAGTCCTTGTGATCGGTTACGCGGCCGGAATCACGGCCGCGGCGACGATTACGATCCTGGCGTCCACGACGCGCTTCGGTAGCGACGTATTGTCGACACTCACCTCAATGTTCAATCCGCTGCCCGCCGTCGCGCTGCTCCCGCTTGCGCTGCTCTGGTTCGGCCTTGGCATGGGCAGCCTCGTCTTCGTGATCATAAACTCCGTACTATGGGCGGTTGCCTTGAGCACGCACACTGGGTTCCAGTCGGTCAGCGAAACGCTTCGGATGGCGGGCCGCTGCTTCGGCCTGAGAGGCCTTTCTCTCGTAGCCGAGATCCTGATACCTGCGGCGCTTCCGTCCATCCTGGCCGGCCTCAAGATCGGCTGGGCCTTCGCATGGCGCACCTTGATCGCCGCCGAGCTTGTATTCGGCGTCAGCTCGGGGCAGGGCGGCCTTGGCTGGTTCATCTACGAGAATCGCAACAACCTTGAGACCGCGAACGTATTTGCCGGGCTTCTGTGCGTCATTCTGATCGGCCTCTTCGTCGAGAGCGTGATCTTCCGGACGATTGAGCGCAAGACGATCCGGCGTTGGGGAATGCAGAAGTTCTAGTCAAAACGAGGACGATAAAAATGACCGAGCACCGGACGGACGTCATCATCCTGGGCGCAGGCCCGGCCGGATACACGGCCGCGATCTACACCGCGCGCGCCAGCCGTCGGCCGATACTCCTGACCGGCATGCAGCCGGGAGGACAGTTGGTGACGACTACTGACGTCGAGAACTATCCCGGGTTCGCTAACGTTATCCAGGGGCCATGGCTCGTTGAGCAGATGCACGCGCAGGCCGAGCATATGGGAACGCGCATCATGAACGATCACATCGTCTCGATCGAGACCGGGTCTCGCCCCTTCCGCCTGATCGGCGACAGCGGTGACCACTATATCTGCGACGCACTGATCTACGCGACCGGCGCGCAGGCCAAATGGCTGGGTATTCCGTCCGAGGATACATTCCGGGGATTTGGAGTGTCGGCTTGCGCCACATGCGACGGCTTCTTCTTTCGCGACAAGCGGGTGGCAATCGTTGGCGGTGGAAATACCGCCGTAGAGGAAGCGCTGTATCTCGCTAATATTGCCAGCTCGGTTACCGTGATCCACAGGCGCGACACGCTGCGCGCGGAACGCATTCTTCAAGAGCGCCTGTTTGCGCATCCCACGATCAACATTCGCTGGAATAGCGAGGTGGCGTCGATTGTAGGCGAGAGTAACCCCACGAAGGTCGATGGTGTGGTCGTGAAGGACTGCACGAGCGGAACCGCGGATCGTATCGCGGTCGATGGCGTCTTCATTGCCATCGGCCATGCACCGGCAAGCGCCTTGCTGGATGGCAAGGTCGAATTGCATCCTGATGGGTATATCAAGGTGAAGCCGGGTACGACGACTACAAGCATACCTGGCCTGTTCGCGGCCGGCGATGTCGCGGACGGCATCTACCGGCAGGCGGTGACGGCCGCGGGATTAGGTTGCATGGCTGCGCTGGAGGCTGACCGTTTCCTCACGGTTCATGCGAGTTCGAACGTTGAGCCGCGAAAAGCGATCGTCGCATAAACTCGCAACGCTTTGGATTGAGGTCCATTATTCCGCGCCTGGCCGCCAGTTCCGCCGCGACTCACTTGCATGCGAAGTTCGTGGTGGAGCTGCAGAGGTGCGGCTTCAAGGGTGACTGCTCGGTCGGATATGGCGAACGACTGGCGCTTTCTACCGATAACTCGATTTATCAGCGTCTGCCTCAGACGGTCGTCTTTCCGAAAAATGGTGGCCGACAGCATGCTGGAGATCTGGCAGGCCGACGCGCAGGGTCGGTTCTCCGATCCGCAGGACAACCGCGCGCTGCCCAACAGCTCGTTCAAGGGCTTTGGCCACGCCTTCGACACCATCAAGGCGGGCTCCGTGCCTGATCCAGCCGGCAGGCCGCAGGCGTCGTATCTCGGGCTCGCGGTTTTCGCGCGCGGCACGCTGTTGCAGCTCTACACCCGGATCTACTTCGACGATGAGGCCTGCAACGCCAGTGATCCCGTATTGGCGCTGGTGCCGCTCGACCGTCGTGCGACCCTGATCGCGAAACGCAAGTCCGGATCAGGCAACGCGGCCTACGCGCTCGACTTCCATTTGCAGGGAGACGACGAGACTGTGTTCTTCGAAGTTTAGCGATGGAGAATCGATCAGACGGAGACTGACGAACTCGTCGCAGCCCGCGGTCACCAAGTGGTGGATCGGCTCTCGTTTGTCGCGGGCCAAAAAGGGACGAAATTATAGAATCGACCCTTGTTACCGCATCATCGAGCGGCGATGCCGGGCCGTACAGGGTGCTTCAGTGATGGGCAGCGTGGCGTAGTCAACAGGTGTTCTAATATGAGTGTGTTTACCTCGGCCGCGCGGTTAATTGGCGACATGTGGTCGGCATAGGGTATCGTGCGGTGTCGAGCGACAGGAATTGCGTTGGCAAGAAGCCGGGTTATCGCGCGCGACGGCGCGGGCGAGTGCGAGCCGCACAGAATGAGTGTAGGGACGTCAATCTCCGCATAGGCCGTAAGCGGCGTGTTATTATCTTCAACAAGACTCCAGAAGTGATGTGCAACGTGGACGGCGACCTGCGCAAACTGGGTTTTCTTCTCGTCTGGCAGCATGTCCCAACTATCAACGCCGCCCCAGTAGACTATGAAGGCTTTCATGGCCCTCAGGTAGTCGCCGCAAATGACTTCGCGGCTGACGGCTTCCGCTACTGCCCGGATCTCATCGATGTATCGTGGGTCCAGCTCATTCAGAACATGAAAGCAGCTCGGCTCGACAAGCGTGAGCGAAAGCAAGCGGTCAGGGTGGCTCAATGCAAACTGGAGCGCGACAGCACCACCATAGGAATGGCCGACGAGATGGAACGGAGCACCATCGGGGCAAACGTCCTGAATGGCTCTCGCCTGCTCCGAAAGATGTAGCGGACCGGAGCCATGCCAGCGGTGCTGATGGCCGTGCCCCCAAAGATCGATTGGTCGGGGCTCGAAGCCGACGAGTTGCTCCGAGAGCGATCTCCATTGCCGTGCGGAGCTCGCCGAGCAAGGAACCAGGACAACACGCTCACCGCCGGCCGGCTTTTCCATCAGCATCACGTCCTCATCTTTGGTTTGGTCCGTTTGGTCGCCTCTTTGGTTGGCGTCTACAATGATGAACAGAGTGCGCTACAGAAGAGTTGCGGCCATCGGGACCTGCGTTACTCGTGTAACGAAGGAGTGGGATGTACGGCCGCAGCGCCTTGATCGAGTCGGCGACCATCACGGTTCTGACCGAGCCCTCGTGGCGACGAGCCGTTCAGCCTTGAACTGGGGCAAATTCCTGTCCATCCCAACTTCTTACAAGGGTACGTCCATAGTGATCAATCAGACTCGAGAAACGACCACTTGCACATCTTTGGCCGCGTTTGACATGCCAGAAGGCAAAATCTCTTGGCATTGGATCGACTTCACGTGCCCATTTTGTTACGTCGCTCGAAGCTGCAACGAGAGTCTCGGTGGATAGGGGTTCACGGCGATCGAGCTGCCGTTTCAGGCTAGAGCAGGAAGCGTGCGATGCAGGCTTGCCGTTACGTTGGCCGCCGCGACTTCCTAATAGCCGTTATGCGCTCGAGATTGCCGAATGGGTGCGGCGACAGCATCCGATCGCGACGTGTGAAATCGTTTCGCCAAGTCGTCTCACATCTGAAATATGTCTTTGATCGTCTTGGACCGCGAGGATGGGTCGACCTATCGTCTCTATCAAGAAGGGAGAACGACTCTTGGTCAGTCTCCAGTCGAGGCGATACCGAGCAGCTGCTTCGATCTTGGACCGGCAGTCCGGGTTGTTGTACTGACCGGCCGGGAAGCCGCCGCTAGACGGTCGGCCGCTCTGGCGCCCACCTGCCGAGGATCGAGCTTCTACAACATCGACCGGAGCCTGTGGGACCGCCGCCTTACATGGACGGCATGCTTCTCGCCTGCCTTCACGCGAATCTGGGCAGACCTGGAGAGCTCGCCGACGGATGCTTACAGACCTGCAAGAGCCTCCGGTCCCGACGGCGAAGGCGAATTCTTTGACACAGGGGTAGACCATGGACATGTCACGGCAACACGAACTCGCTGTCCTTCTCGCGAAGCTCCGCCGCGAGGGACGACAGCAGAGTGGCCTGGACGAGAGCCTTGTTCCTCCTGATAAGGAGACGGCGTATCGGATCGCCCGAATGGTGGAAGAAGCGCTCGGCTGGGAGGTTGCGGGCTGGAAGATCGCGGCGATGAACAGAAGGCTGCAACAACAGTTGCGGACGGACGCGCCCATCTACGGGCGCGTCTTCGGCACTCTTAAGTCGTCGCCGGCGACGGTCGAGCACGCAAGGCAGTGCAGTCCGATTCCGGAGGTCGAATACCAGGCCCGCCTGGGTGCAGACCTTCCGCCGCGAGAGAAGCCGTACTCGATGGAGGAGGTGACGGAGGCCGTTGTCTCCTTGCATCCAGGCATCGAACTTTCGGAATGCCGCTTTGTGCATGATGGCGCCTTTCCGCCGCTGACGGCGATCCTCGCCGATGGTGCGGGCTCGGGCGCCATCGTCTTCGGACCTCCGATCGAAGATTGGCGCAGGCGAGACGTAGCAAATCAGGAGGTCGTCCTCACGTGCAACGGTACGCAGCGCCGGAAGGGGATTGCAGCGGAAGCGCTGGATCATCCCATGGTGCCACTGACATGGCTCGCGAACGAACTGTCGCGTACTGGAATTGGCCTGAAGGCCAGCCAGATGATCAGCACCGGTACGCTAACGGGCATGCTACGGCCGAAGCCAGGCGAGACCTACGTGGCCGACTTCGGCCCGTTCAACAAGGTGGCGGTGACCTATGCGTGACCATCCCGATCCAAATGACGAACAGAGGTCTTCCGTGAGGCCAACAGCAAGATCGCCTTTCTTCGCTAGGTCCAGGCACTGTCCCGAACGGGGCGCAGTTCAACGTCAGTGCTAAAAGCTATCAAGGAAGAACCCCAAAGATATTGGACGGCACGTTTGTCGGGATCAAATATCAATTATCCAGCGCCAGTTGGCCTCGACCAATGAGATTGGACCTGAATTTGAGTGCCCAGCCTGAAACGCAAGTCTTTGTGCCGATGCATGGGGACCCGATCGCCGATATTACCCCTGGGCTGGAGCTTCCACTTGGCATCGCCATCGGCTCCCGACAGCATCGCCCGCCCAATCAACGTTGCGAACGCGCAGCCCAACAATCAAGGGGATGCGACCGTCAATCCCATCTTCACCTGGGTACGCCTGGCCCAACGCATCCCGATTCGCATCCATATCGATGAAGTTCCCACGGGCATTGTGCTTACGGCTGGCATGACTGCGGCAGTACAAGTTGAACCGCGCAGCGGCCGGCCGATAGGTTCGCTGGGCGTAGAATGCTCTAGTAATTACGCCTGCTGCGCTCCGGTCAGAGCGCCATCGATCCTTTGAAGGGGCAGTTCGACGTGGCGGCAAGAAAATGTGATGATCAGCCGAGGACCGAGAACATCGGCCACATCATCGTGGTCGACGATGATCCGGAGATGCGCCAGATGCTGACCCGATACCTCGAAGATTACTTTGTGTCGGTGAAAGCTGCGTCAAGCCGGGCCGAATTGACCCCTCATCTTGAATGCTCCGAGCCCGGCCTGATCATTCTCGATCTCCGGCTCGGTCAGGACGATGGTCTGGATATCCTGAGGGACATTCGTTCGGATTCGGATATTCCGGTCATTATCATCACTGGGCATCATCCCGATGAAATCGACCGGATCGTCGGCCTCGAGCTCGGTGCGGATGACTATCTCCTGAAGCCGTTCAGTCTGCGAGAATTGCTTGCTCGCATTCGCGCGGTGCTGCGACGTCAGGAAATGGGACAAGCCGCCCGGATCCGCCATCCAGAGCGGGGAGGATATAGATTTCATGGCTGGCGGCTCGAGCGTCGCGGACGCAGGCTCGTCGACGCCAACGAAAAGTCGGTTGCTTTGAGCAAGGGCGAGTATGCGTTGTTGCTGGCTTTTCTCGAGTCACCGCAGCGACCGCTTTCGCGCGAGTATCTGCTGCGGGCGACACGGGTCCATGAGGATATTTTCGATCGCAGTATCGACGTGCAGATCTTGCGGTTGCGGCGGAAGCTGGAAGTCGATCTGGACGCGCCGGGGGTAATCCAGACCGAGCGCGGCGTCGGTTATGTTTTCGCGCTGCCAGTCGGGCGTTTCTAAAGCATAGCAATGGCGTTGACTTGCGCTAGTGCTATCCTCGCGCCGGCTATTTTGTGGACAAGACCCTTAGGGGGCACACCCGGGGCTGATGGGGTTTGCACCTCTACAAGCCAAGACGATCGAATGTAGTGATATAGAGACGCGCTAGAGGCGTGGGATTGGCTCAGACGAAGCCGAGTTGGTTCGATTTCGATGACGCGCCCCATACCATCCAAGCATATTACGAACGCGCGGTTAGATGGCACGCAGCGCGTGTCGCGGGGAATATGGAGAAGGCAATAGTGGCGAACCTTGCAGAAATCCATCCGCGCTTCAGACGCAAACTTGGTTTTGCCGAGGTGATTGCGGAATATAAAAGCGGCGTGGCGGGAGAGATAACGGGCCAGCGCAGCGATGCAATGTCCGAGCCCGGCAACCCCTTGGTATTCATCCTATTCAACAAGCCGGGGCCGACGTTCAGGTGTATCCCGAGTAGTTGCCGCGACCTCAAGGCTGGCGACGCGACTTTCACTGCGGCCGTTCACGAGGTTCATTCGTCCTAGGGCAATGCCACAAATGGCCCATCGCGTCATTGGCGGTGCGACGGGAATAAAGCAGCTTACGCGTTTGCCCGGCCACTTAAAACAAAATTCAGGATGCCTTGGGGGCGCTCAACGATTTTGTTGCGCACCGGGAGATGGTTGTCGATGCGGCGTTCAAGGCGCCGCGTCAGCACCGGCGTGCCCTTGCCTTTGCGTCCGGCGTGGTGCTTGGCCGTGAGGTCCTGGCCGTCGTTGCTACGGTCAAGTGCTTGCGGATGCGGCAGTCGCGTCAACCGGCGCGCTGTCGGCGACTTTGGCAGGCGCGAGGGAGGCCAGAAGGAACTCGGCTCCCGGGAGAGCACGGCATAAGCCGTCCAACCATCGCGCAGGGAAGGCCGAGTGATTGGCACCACCTGTATGCTGCTGTGCGGTTTCCTTGCGCTACCTTTCGCGCAGCGGACCGCGGGTGCGAGGTCAGCACCCGGCCTTCCCTGCGCCCTCTTGGCTTCGAGGGTGGAGAGATCAGGCAAAGCTCGGGCGAACATGCCGCGAGGACGCGAAGGTGTGTCTGCGACCAGGCACTCGCGGTCGTCGCCCGGCTTGACCGGGCGATCCAGTATTCCAGAGACGGCTGTGATTGAGCCGAGAGGCCGCGGCGTACTGGATTCCCCGCGACCCGGCTACGCTAAAGCTTCGGCGGCCCTGGACCTCAGCCTCGGCGAAGCCTTGGCGTAGCCGGGTCGCGGGGAATGACAGTGACACTTGGAGGACGACGCCGATGTCTCATACTCCGTCATTGCTTTGCTGCGCTCGCAACGACGTGGAGGGAGTGTGCGCCACAATGCTCCCGTGCTTGGTCAGCGCGTCCGGGAGACCGGAGGAAACGAGCCGCGTTTCAAAGAACGATGCCGCTGAGAAACTTTACGCAAGCGCCGGCGATCGCATCCGCGCGAAACTTGCGCGTTCCATCACGTCGCGAACTCCCGCGTCATCCCTGGCTCGCCATGCGCGCGCGGTCGAGATGCCCCTCGATCTTCGGGCGGTCGCGGGTGCGCTCGAAGCTGGTGCAGAGGAGCTCGGTCTCCTCGAGGGAAACCGGGGCGCGGTACAGCCGGCACATGAATTCGGCGCTCGCGCGTCCCTTGCCCGTGCCGGGACTGCGTTCGGCGAGAAACATGCAGTCGCGGCAGATGCTGGCATCGAGCCGCTGATGGGCCGCGTCGAGATGATTGAGGATCTCGCGCAGCGAGTCGCGCAGCCTGACGCATTCGTCGGTGCCGAGAGACGTGACCGCGTTTACCACGTGATTGATCGGGTCGTGCTGGCTCAGGCATTTCTCGCCTTGCGCGGTGACGTGCAGCACGACGGACCGCTTGTCCTCGTGCGACGGCTTTCGCACCAGGAAGGACTTGGCTTCCAGCGTCTTCACGATCTGCGATGCGGTGGCGCGGGTCGCGCCGATGAAGCCGGCCAGCGCGGACGGCGTGCGCGAGAACCTGTTGGCGCGGTGAAGAAAGCGCAGCGCCATCCATTCCCGGTCGCGCAACCCGTGCTGATTGCCTTCGAAATACCAGGCTCTGGCCGCCTGAACCAGCAGCTCGACGGCCTCGCGTGCCAACGGCATAAATTCCTACCTTGCCCCGGATATCACGTCTGCGGCGCCCCGAAGCCGCCTTCCGTCGTTGCGCACCAGTCCTTCGCGAGAAGCCGTACCAACCACAACATCCGACACATGCGCAGAGCCAGGCTCTCGCGCGAAAGCACGGACTGTTCTGCCGCCGAACTCGACAGATGGACCCTGCGAGATACGGCGCGAGAAGCTGTGTCGATGATGGTGTGCCAATCGTGGCGTCGTCGAACGAAAGCCCGAGTTGCCGTCACAGCCGGACGATGGATCGGTATTGTTCAACCGTAGCCCCTGAAGTTCAAGTCACACGCAGACGTTTCTTGTATTCCATCGAAACGATGAATGAGCTTCTCAACAAAATCAAGTAGAGACGCTCCCGAAGACTGGCTGTCGCTCGAAGCGATTGTAACGTTCAAGACAATCTCGTTCGTCAGGACACATGATGGTGATCGCAATACGCAGTGTAACAAGCTACTTGCACGCAAATGTGCGACGGTTTGATTGCACGCCTGCTGCTGTTTCGCCGTTGATGCAAATTGATGGAAGCTTGTGCATGACGGTGACGCGCAGCGGCGCGTCATCCACAACTTGTGCGATCCGTCACAGAATCGCCAATGGAACTCGTAGGGATTGCACGCAACGGTTGTTGTGGTAATGACGGCGAGACGGGTCCGCCGGATCGCTTTCGCCTCGGCGGCGCGATCTCCGCCGAACGGCTGATGCACGCGCGCGACGGACGGCGGCAGTCGGCAACGGGTGCGCATGCGCCGGAGGCGTAGCGATATGCGTGATCGACTGCCGCGATAATGAGCAGGTCGGCGACGCTGGTCGCGCCCGGCTAGTCGCCCTTGAGCATGTCTCGCAGCTCGCGGAATGGATCGGCGCTCGGCCCTGCCGAAGCGTCCTGCCGCATGGCGCTGTAGATTTTCGGGACCATGTCGACGGCCTGGTCGAGGCCCGAATCACGCCCCGACTGATATCCGCCCATCAGGCGAAGGTCGCGGGTGTCCTCGTATTTGGCGATCATGGTGCGCAGCTTGCTCACCAATTCGCGCTCCTCGGGGTCCCAGACGTTGTGGGCGAGGCGGGAGACCGAGGCCAGAACGTCGACGGCGGGATAGCGCGCCTGGTCGGCGATGTGCCTGGAGAGCACGATGTGGCCGTCGAGGGTGCTGCGGATGGTGTCGGCGATCGGCTCGTTGTGATCGTCGCCGTCGACCAGCACGGAGAAAATGCCGGTAATCGTCCCGGATCCGTCCTCGCCGGGGCCGGCGCGCTCCAGCAGGCGGGGCAGGTCGGTGAAGACCGTCGGTGCGTAACCGCGGGCGACCGCAGGCTCGCCGGCGGCGAGGGCGACCTCGCGGGCGGCATGGGCAAAACGGGTGATCGAATCGACCACCAGCAGGACCGATTCGCCCCGGTCGCGGAAATATTCGGCGACCGCCATCGCGGTCTTCGGCGCCAGCCGCCGCATCATCGGGCTTTCATCTCCCGTCGATACGATGGTGATGGCGCGGCTGCGGTTGGCGCCGAGCACGTCCTCGATGAATTCACGCACCTCGCGGCCGCGTTCGCCGACGAGCGCCAGCACGACGGTGTCAAAGCCCTGGCTGCGGGCCAGCATCGCCAGCAGCGTCGACTTGCCGACGCCGGAGCCGGCAAAGATGCCGACGCGCTGGCCAGCGCAGATCGGGGCGAACAGGTCGATGACGCGCACGCCGGTGCGCAGCGGCTTGTGGACGCGCGCCCGTTTCATGGCCGCCGGCGCCTCGGCTTCCGCCGAGACGGTGCGCGATCCCGGGGTGAGGGGACCTTGTCCGTCGAGCGGCGCGCCGAGCGCGTTGATGACGCGGCCCTTCCAGCTCGGATCGGGCGCGAAGGACAGTGGCGGCATCCGGTAGGCGACCGAGCCGAGGCCGCCGGCGAACTGCCGGTCGAACGGCTTGGCGATGATGCCCTCGCTGTCGATCCGCACCACCTCGCCGATCTGGGGCTTGCCGCCGGAGTTGACGCCGATCAGCTCACCAAGCCTGACGAAGCGCGACAGGCCGGAGACGCGGAAATGCGTCGGAGCGATCTCGGAGATCGCGCCGCTGACGCTGGCCAGGGGAGTGCTCTGCTGAAGCTCCAGCAGCGCCCACTCGAGTTGCCGAAGAGCGTTCAAGGAAACCGTCCACCCTCAATGCGCATGCAGCGCAGTCTATTTGCCCGGCTCGCCCAGCGTCCGGATTGCGTTCTGGAGTGAGCTCTCGGTGCCCTCGATCATCGAATTGGTGCCGTCGAAGGCGCGCGAAGCCGCGATCAGCTTGGTCAATTCCATCATCGGATTGGCGCCGGAGCCCTCGACATAGCCCTGCTTGAAGCCGTCGCGGGAGAAATCGGCGATGGCGGTCGCGGGCCGGTCCGGCGTGACGCCGGAATTGCCGTAGCGCTCGAGATTGGCATCGGCGGGAATGTTGAACAGGCCGATGGAGCCGATCTCGTTGTTGTCCTGGGTGATCGCGCCGCTGCGGGCGATCGCGATCGGTCCGCCGTTCGGGTCGAGCGTGATCTGCGCGCCGCCGGCATCGATCACGGGGAAGCCCGACACGGTCTGAAGATCCCCGTTGGGGGCGATCTGGAGGCGGCCGTCGCGCGTATAGACCGTGCCGTTCGGGCCGGCGAAGGCGATCCAGCCCTGTCCGACCACGGCGACGTCGAGCGGGTTGCCGCTCTCGGTGATGCTGCCCATCTCGCGCGAGATGATGTTGTCGCCGGGCGAGGAGAAGGCGACCGGGTTCGCGCCGGCCTTCGACAGCACGGTGTCGAACTTCACGACGTCGGTGCGGAATGCCGCCGTGTTGACGTTGGCGACGTTGTTGGCGATCGTCTGGAGGCGCTTTTCGAGAGCGACCTGCGCCGACAATCCCACATAGAGAGCCGATTGCATGATTTACCTATTGAATCGGATGTTCTGAAGCGTCGTGAGCATGTCGGTATCCAGGCTGACCGACGTCGACGACGCGCCGGCGATCAGGACCAGCGCGGGGTTGGTCGAGGTGTCGCTCTGGGCTTGGGTCGCATCCCACATCGCCGCGAAGCGCTGCACGAATTTGGTCACCTTGGTCGGATCCTGGAAATCGGTGAGGTCGATCTTGTCCGTGATCATCTTGGCCTGGGCGTCGATGTCGGACGAGCTGATCGTCGACGACCAGCCCATGGCGGTCTGGACCACCTGCGTCAGCGCCTTGTCGGCGAGGATCTGGTAGGAGGTGCTGATGGTAGAGGCCTTGCGGGTGAAATAGAGCGCCAGCCGCAGACCCTCGTTCTGGTCGCCGGCCTTCTCCTCCATCGTCTGCGTGACGTATTGGGTCGCCGTACCGGTGGTGGCCGCGGCGGTCTGGGTCGCTTTGTCGCCGAGGGCGGCGAAATTGAAGGCGGCGGCGAATTGCCGGTAGCGGGTGTCGGTCAGCTTGTTGGCGAAGCTCTTGGAGTCGGAGACACCCTCGGTCAGCACCTTGCGCATGAACGCCTTGGCATAGGTCATGTCGCTGAGACCAAAGGCCTTCATCGCGTAGGAGTAGAGGCGATAGTCCTTCAGGAAGTCGTCGATCGTCTTCACTTTGCCGATATGGCTGAGAAAATAATCGGTGTCGCGGCTGACGTCCGGCTGGGCCGCGACCTGCGTCAGCGATTTGCCCATGTCCTTGGTCAGTCTGGTGTAGTCCGCGATCGTGGATAGCATGGCACGCGCCCCTCTGGCCGCCGTTGCGACATTGTCTCAAGCTGCCGCCAATTGCTTGCGCGGGGCTGGCGACCACGAAGCCAGCCTCGCGCAAGCGTCGCCGACTAGATATTCCCGATGGGATCGGCGATGGAGTGGTGCGTTGCTCAGTTTCGTGGGGATTTTCATCACGGTAGCGGCACTGCTCGGCGGATTTGCCGCCATGGGCGGGCATCTGGCCGTGCTCATGCAGCCGTGGGAATTCGTGATCATCATGGGCACCGCGATCGGCACCTTCATCGTTGCCAATCCGTGGAAAACGGTCGTTGATACCGGCGTGGCCTGCATGCAGGCCATTACCGGCGCGGTGCCGAGTGAGCGCTATTACCTCGATTTGCTCGGAGCGCTCCATGCCCTGATGCGGGAGCTGCGGGGCAAGGGCCGCAACGAGGTTGAGGCGCATATCGACGATCCCGCGTCCTCGGAGATCTTCAAGGCGTTCCCGAGCGTGCTTGGGGACCCGCCGTTGCTGCAGTTCATCTGCGACTATGTCCGCCTCATCATCATGGGCAATGCGCGCACGCACGAGATCGAAGCGCTGATGGACGAAGAGATCCACACCATCGTGAAGGCCAAGCTGGCGCCCTACAATTCGATGGTGGTCGTGTCCGAGGCGCTGCCGGCACTCGGCATCGTCGCCGCCGTGCTCGGCGTCATCAAGGCCATGGGCGCGCTCGACCAGTCGCCGAAGCTCCTTGGCGGCTTCATCGGGGCGGCGCTCGTCGGCACCTTCGCCGGCATCTTCCTGTCCTACGGGGTCCTCTCGCCCTTCGCGATCAAGATCAAGATGACGCGAGAGAAGCGCTGCCGGCCCTATATCATCGTCAAGCAGACGCTGCTGGCGTTCATGAACGGCGCCATGCCGCAGATCGCCGTCGAGCACGGTCGCAAGATGATCGCGAGCGGCGAACGGCCGTCGATCGACGTGGTCGAGAACGAGACGATTGCAGGTCCGAAGGCCGTCGCGACCGAGGCTGAACCGAAGGCTGCCCGCGCATGATGACGGAAGACCTCGACGTCGATCAGCGGAAGCAGCTGCCGAACTACCTGCTGGACGCCGCCGGCATATCGATCGAACGCATGCCGATGCTCAATGTGATCTTCGATCGCATGGCGGCATCGTGCACCGACAGCCTGCAGCCGATGGCGGGAACGCCGTGCTACTTCTCCGTCAACGGCATCACCAACGACCCGCTCGGCGACATCATCAAGGACTACGAGGGCAACGCGGTTGCAGCCGTGCTCTATGCCGAGCAGTGGGACTCGCGCGTCATCATCATGCTGGATCGCGACTTCGTGTTCACCATGGTCGAGGCGATGTTCGGCTCCGACGGCGCCGAACCGCCGCTCGACGTCGAACGCACCTTCTCGAACATCGAGATCCGGCTGGTCCAGGCACTGTTTGAGCGGTTCGCCAAGGCGCTGCAGGGCGCCTTCGCCGGCACCTCCAATGTCACCTTCCGTGTCGAGCGCGTCGAGACGGCGATGGCGTCGCTCGCGATTGGGCGCGCCAGCAATATGTCGATCTGCGCGAACATGATGGTGCAGGCGCTCTATCGCGGCGGCCAGATGTTCCTGATCATTCCGCACTCCGCGCTCAATCCGCTCAGGCAGAAGCTCGCCCACGTCGTCGTCAGCGACGGCCGCGCGGCTGATCCGCGCTGGCGCGAGCAGATGGAGAGCGAGGTTCACCGTACCGAAGTGACGCTGAGCGCGGTGCTCGACGAGAAGATGATTTCCCTCGAGGACGTCGTGCAATTCAAGGTGGGGCAGGTTCTGGAGCTCGAGGCCACGCCGCGCACGTTGGCCCGGCTCGAGAGCAACAACCAGGTGCTGTTCTGGTGTCAGATCGGCCAGCTCGATGGCTATTACGCCATGCAGGTGGCCGATCCCGTCGATCAGAAGCGGGAGTTCGTCGATGATATCCTATCTCGTTGATGCCGTGCTGCTGATCGCGCTGGCGTTCACCAGCATGAGGGTGACCCGGATGCACCGCGAATTGGCGCGGCTGCGCAGCTACCAGGGCGAGTTCTCGACCATCGTCCACGAGACGGCGGGCGCCTTCGACACCGTCATCACCGCCGCACATGATTCCACCGCAAATCTCGGCCGGCTCGCCAATGTGCTGAGCACGAAGATAGATCAGGCCCACGAGGCGATCGCGGCGCTCGATGCGCGGAGCGGGCTTCAACCGACCGCAACCGTGAGCGGCGCCGAGGCGAACAAGCACTGAATTCGGGACTTGCAGAACACGTGCGATCGGACCGTCGCGGCGCTCCGGGAGCGGAAATACCAAGAGGCGATACCAAATGGCGCAATCTTTCGAATATGAGTCTGCATCGGCATCGGGAGAGACCGATGCGTCTCCGCTGGAGCGGCTGGCGGAGATCGCCGCGCGCACGGCAGAGGAAACCGGCAAATTCGCCAATGTCGATGCCATCCTGCGCATTCCCGTCACGATGCAGGTGGTGCTGGGATCAGCGACCATTCCCGTCGCGAACCTGATGAAACTCGGCCGCGGCGCGGTGGTTCCGCTCGATCACCGCGTCGGCGAGCCCGTTGACGTCGTGGTCAATGGCCGCGTCGTTGCCCGCGGCGAAGTGGTTGTCGTCGAAGAGGACAATTCCCGCTTCGGCGTCTCGCTCACGGAGATTGTCGGACCGCTGGGGCAGGGTGATACCTGATCATGGCGGCACAGGTCGGCGTCGCTCCTATCAAGCAGCGAGGCGTTGCCACGCTGGGCGGAACGGAAAAGGTCGCGGCACTCCTGTTGGCCATGGGCCGGCAGGCGGCCGCGAGCGTGCTCTCGCAGTTCGAGCCGCAGGATATCCGCATCGTCACCAAGGCCGCGGCCGAGCTGCGGCCGATCACCGCGCAGGAGCTCGAGTCGATCGTCGAGGAGTTCGCCCAACAATTCTCGATGGGCGCCAACATTCTTGGCACCATCGGCGGTCTCGAAGCCGTGCTCGGCGATGTGCTGCCGGCCGACCAGGTCTCGGCAATCATGTCGGACCTGCTCGGCAATTCGAGCCGGTCGGTGTGGGACCGCGTCTCGTCGGTGTCGGAAAACTCGCTGGCGACATACCTCTCCAAGGAGCATCCGCAGACCGCGGCGCTGATCCTGTCCAAGGTCAAGCCGTCCTGCGCCGCCAAGGTGATGAGCCAGCTGCCGTCGAGCCTGCGCAACGAGCTGATGCGGCGCGTCCTCAGCCTCAAGCCGATCGTCGACGACGCCATGAAGGTCCTCGAGAAGACCCTGCACGAGGACCTGACGCTCAATTTTGCCCGCAACCTCGGCGCCGACACCTACGCGCGCGTTGCGGACATCATCAACAAGATGGAGCGCGGCCATATCGAGGACATGCTGAAGAGCTTGTCGGAGAAGCGTCCGAAGTCTGCCGAAGTTCTGAAGGAACTGCTGTTCACCTTCGACGACGTGGTCAATTTGACCCCGAAGGCGCGCACCATGATCTTCGATCAGGTGCCGACCGATCGCATCGTTATCGCGCTGAAGGGTACCGACAAGCATTTCCGCGAACTCATCCTGTCCTCGGTTGCCTCGCGCGTCCGCCGCGTCGTCGAGCACGAACTCGCCATCGGCGAGCCGTCGAACCAGCGCGACGTGCTGGAGGCGCGCCGCGTTATCACCGACCTTGCACTCGACCTGGCGGAAAAGGGCGAAATCGAGCTCAACCCCGAGCAGGAGGATGAGCTGGTCTTCCGCTGACCGCTGAACGGGCATGGCAGAAACATCCGATCAGGAGAGCAAGACAGAAGAACCGACCGAGAAGAAAGTCCGCGATTCGCTCGAACAGGGCAAAATCCCGGTCTCTCGGGAGGCTTCTATCTTCGCCTCGATGGCCGCACTGATGGTGATCCAGGCGTTCCTGATCGGCCCGGGCGTCCAGCAATTGACGCCGACGCTGAAGAGCCTGCTCGACGATCCCGAAGGCTTCCCTCTTGGCAACGGCGCGGACGCGCGCAACCTGCTCACGGTGGTGGGCCTCGAGGCGTTGCGATTCCTGGTGCCGCTGGTCGTCACCATGGCGGTGTTCGGCCTCGCCGCATCGTTGCTGCAGAATGCGCCGCGCCTGGTGCTGGAGCGCATCAAGCCGCAGCTGTCGCGAATCTCCCCGATCAGCGGCTGGAGCCGGCTGTTCGGAACACAGGGCCTCGTCGAATTCGCCAAGTCGCTGTTCAAGCTCGTCTCGGTGACGGTCGTCGTCGTGTTCGTGCTGCGCTCGTCCGAAGCCAGGGCGTTCGAGGCGATGTACACGGATCCGGTCGCGCTGCCGGAGATGATTCTCAACATCGCGATGCGGATCGTCTCGGCGATCTGCATCGCCACCATCGTCCTGGTCGCGATCGATCTCGCCTGGGCGCGCTTCCACTGGCGGCGCGAGCTGCGCATGACCAAGCAGGAGATCAAGGACGAGCACAAGCAGGCGGAGGGCGATCCCCTGATCAAGGCGCGCCTGCGCTCACTGGCGCGCGACCGTTCGCGCCAACGCATGATCGCATCCGCCTCGCGCGCGACGCTGGTGATCGCAAACCCGACGCACTTCGCGATCGCGCTGCGCTACAAGCGCGAGGAGAACGCAGCGCCCATGGTCGTCGCCAAGGGCATGGACGTGATCGCGCTCAAGATCCGCGAAGTCGCGGAGCAGAACCGGATCCCGGTGATCGAGAACAAGGCGCTGGCGCGCGCGCTCTATGAGGCGGTTCAGGTCGACCAGGTGATTCCGGCGGAATTCTTCCGGCCGGTCGCCGAGATCATCTACTTCCTGCAGTCCAAGCAGGCGCCGAGGACCGAGAAGGTTCAGTAGATTTCCGAGCATAGCGTCGGCTGCATCAGCCTGACGAAAGCTTGCGGTCCTAAACTTAATCTTAAGAAATCAGCATGGGGCCGTCGTGGGACCGCTTTATCTCTTCGAACTCGCATCGTCGCAGGCGCGGTACCTCGAGCTCCGCCAGTCGACCATCGCGACCAACGTCGCCAACGCCAATACGCCGGGCTTCAAGGCGCGCGACGTCGAGCCCTTCAACAAGGTTCTCGACGCCACGCCGGTCAGGCTCGCGACGACGTCGCCCTCGCACATGCAATTGTCCGCGGCCGAGACCGATACGCGGAAGACCGCGAAGGACAGCTGGGAAGTGGTTCACTCCGGCAACTCCGTCAGCCTCGAGCAGGAAATGATCAAGGGCAGCGACGTCAGTCGCGACTACTCGATGAACTCGGCGGTCGTGCGGTCGTTCCACCGCATGCTGCTGTCGAGCGCGAAGAGCTGAGGTGAATTGACATGCTGGACTCACTGCAAGCGTCATTGACGGTCGCGAGCTCCGGGCTCGAAGCGCAGTCGACGCGCATGCGCGTCGTTTCGGAAAACCTTGCCAATGCGACCTCGACGGGGCGGACGGCCGGCGCCGATCCGTATCAGCGCAAGACCATCACCTTCGATGCCGCCATGGACCGCGCCTCGGGCGCGCAGCTTGCGAAGGTCAAGGAGATCGGGGTCGACACCACGCCGTACCGCGTGGAGTACGAGCCGGGACATCCCGCCGCCGACAAGGCCGGTTACGTCAAGCTGCCGAACGTCAACATGATGATCGAGATGGCCGACATGCGGGAAGTCAACCGGTCCTATGAAGCCAATCTCCAGGTCGTGAAACAGGTGAGGTCGATGCTGGGCATGACCATCGACCTGCTGAGGAGCTGACAATGCTTGAGGCAATTTCGTCCACCGCGATTTCCGCCGGGCAGGCGGCGAGCCGCGCGACCGAGACGCAGGCCATCGCGCCGGCGGCGCCGACTGCGATTCAGTCCACCGACGATGTCGGATTCGAATCGGTGATGAAGCAGGTGACGACGGACGCGATCGGGACGCTGAAGGCGGGCGAAGCGGCGTCGATCTCGGCGATGCAGGGCAAGGAATCGACCCGGAAGGTCGTGGAGGCGCTGATGTCGGCCGAGCAGGCCTTGCAGACCGCGGTCGCGGTCCGCGACAAGGTCGTGCAAGCCTACCAAGAAGTCGTCCGGATGTCGATTTGATCTGAGGGAATGAAGCTGTGAAATCGCTCGCCATTGCGGCCACGGGCATGAACGCCCAGCAGACCAACATCGAAGTCATCGCGAACAACATCGCCAACATCAACTCGACGTCGTACAAGCGTGCGCGCGCGGAATTCACCGATCTGTTCTACCAGATGGACCGCATGCAGGGCGTCGCGAACGTCAATGGCTCCTCGCCGATCCCGGAAGGCTCCAATCTCGGCCTCGGCGTCAAGTCGACGGCCATTCGCAAGTTGCACATCCAGGGCGCGCTCACGCAGACCGGCAACCCCTACGACCTCGCGATCAACGGCCGCGGCTGGTTTCAGGTGCTCGGCCCGAATAACGAGGTGCAATACACCCGCGCCGGTTCGTTCAGCCCCAACGCCAACGGCCAGCTCGTCACCACCGACGGCTATCTGCTGGATCCCGCAATCACGATACCGCAGGGAACCGTTCAGGTCACGGTCAACCAGACCGGACAGGTGTTTGCCAAGCTGGACACCGAAATCAACCCGCGGCAGATCGGCCAGCTCAACCTCGCCAATTTCGCCAACGAAGCGGGTCTCGAGCCGCTCGGCAGCAATCTCTATCGCGAGACCACGGCGTCCGGCACGCCGGTCGTCGGACTGCCGGGCGATTCCGGATATGGCAAGATCAACCAGCAATATCTCGAAGCCTCGAACGTCGACCCGGTCAAGGAAATCACCGAGTTGATCTCGGCGCAGCGCGCCTACGAAATGAACGCCAAGGTCATCCAGGCCTCGGATGAAATGGCCCAGACGGTCTCGAAGGGCATGCGCTAGTTCCGGTGTTCTCGATGTCGAACAGGGTGGGCTTGATGGTGCGCGGGTTGGCCGCCGTGCTGCTGGTTCTCGTCTCGGCGCGCCTCGCTGCGGCCGAGGAGAAGCGGCTTCCCGTGCCGGCCGTCTCGATCCGAGCCGGCGAGCTGATCCGGGACGACATGATCACGGAACGCGCCTTCGCGCCGAACGTGCTCGGCGTTGCCATGTTCATCGAAGGACGCCAGATCCTGGTCGGACGCATGGCACGGCGCACGCTGTTGCCGGGCCAGCCGATTCCGACCAATTCGGTGGAGGATCCCTGGACGATTGCCCGCGGCGCCATGGTCAAGGTCGTGGTGGAAGACAGCGGCCTGTCGATCGTCACTTACGGCGCGGCGATGCAGTCGGGCGCGACCGGCGCGCTCATTCCGGTGCGAAACACCGACACCGGCGTGATCATCAGAGGCGTCGTCCAGCCGGACGGCACCGTCAAGGTCGTGGATGGATCATGACCAGAATCCTGCTTGCGCTCGTCCTGCTCGTTTCCGCCGCCAGCGCCCAGGCGGCTGTCCGCATCAAGGACATCGCGGACATCAAGGGATTGCGCGAAAACCAGATCGTCGGTTACGGCCTCGTCATCGGCCTGAACGGCACCGGCGACACGCTCCGGAACGCTCCGTTCACGGAGCAGTCCCTGCAATCGATGCTCGAGAACATGGGTATCAACGTCAGGAACGAGACCACGAGCACCAACAATCCCCCGCGTCCGACGACGCTGCGCACACGCAACGTCGCAGCCGTCATGGTGACCGCGGATTTGGCGCCCTCGATCGGAGCGGGCGAGCGCATGGACGTGACCGTATCTTCGCTCGGCGATGCGACCTCGCTGCTCGGCGGCACGCTGGTGATGACTTCGCTGCGGGCGGCGGACGGCGCCGTCTATGCGGTGGCGCAAGGCGCGATCACGGTCGCCGGTTACAGTGTGGGAGGGCAGGCGCAGAACGTCAGCCAGGGCACGCCGACGGCGGGCCGCATCCCGAACGGTGCGCTGGTCGAACGCGAGGTGCAGGGAAGCCTCCACGAGATGGAGTTCCTGGTGCTGGAGCTCAAGAACCCCGATTTCGTCACCGCGACGCGCATCCTCGACGCTATCAACAGTTACGCCGGTGGCCGCTACCGCGCGCAGATCGCCTTCGAGCGCGACTACCGCACCATCGTGCTGTCGAAGCCGCGCCATATCGGCCCCGTCCGCTTTCTCGCCGAAATCGGCGAGCTGACGGTCGAGCCGGACACGCCGGCGCGAGTGGTGATCAACGAACGGACCGGCACGGTGGTGATCGGGCGCGACGTGCGCATATCGACCGTCGCCGTGACGCACGGCAACCTGACGGTTCGTGTCACCGAGCTTCCAGTGGTGTCGCAGCCGGCGCCGTTCTCGCGAGGGCAGACGGTGGTCGTTCCCCAGACGGTGGTCGAGGCCAACGAGGCCGGATCGCAGGTGGCGATCCTGAGCGGCGTCGACCTCCAGCGCCTGGTGCGCGGGCTGAACCAGATCGGCCTGAAGCCGTCGGGCATCATCGCGATCCTCCAGGCGATCAAAACGGCCGGCGCGCTCCAGGCCGACGTCATCGTGCAATGATGCACAAGCGTCGTGCAAGCTTGGTCGCTCAATGCTCAGGTCTCGACCGAGAATCGCACGCGGCCCGATGCTGAAGCTGGATCACAAAGCCAAACTCCTCCTCCTGGTCGCGGCCTGCGCGTTCGGATGCGCTTCGCCCGTCCTGGCACTGGACGAGGCCAAGCCGTCGAAGCCGCTCAACCTGCTGTCCTTCGCGCGTGCCCGTGCGCCTGGTCCGCAGAAGCCGTATCCGGCGACCTCGTCGATACCGGGCGACAATGCGTCGTTGCGGGCGACGGCGTGGGCCGCCGAAGATTCCGGACCCGCGATCACGGGGGCCGTGCCGGCTCCCGAGAAGCCCGCGCCGGCGCCCGCGGTCGCGCCCGTGCGCCCGGCCAAGCCGGGCAGCGTCACGGCGCCGCCGAAGCCCGCGCCAGCACAGGCTGCGGTACCTGCGGACAATGAGGTCGCCCTGTTCTGCGGCAATGTCGCCGACCCCGCCGTCGATGCGCGGCTGGCCTGGCAGCTCAGGGAGCTGGAGAAGGCCGAGACCCAGCTCCGGGAGCGGATCGCCGAGGTCGAGGCCAAGCGCGCCGAATACGAGAAGTGGATGGCGCTGCGTGACGACTTCCTGAAAAAGGCCGAAGCGAGCGTCGTCGAGATCTATTCGCGCATGAAGCCGGACGCCGCGGCGACGCAGATCGCCGGGATGGCGGACGAGACCGCCGCCGCCGTGCTTGCAAAACTCAGTCCGAGGAGCTCGAGCGCGATCTTCAACGAGATGGAGACGGCACGCGCGGCGCACCTTGCCGATCTGCTCGGCGGAATGCGTCGCGTGGATGACGGAAAGACCAAATAGATGAAGAATCTGATCCTCATCCTGCCGCTCCTGATGCTGACCGGGTGCATCGGCGATCCCGCGGAAGTGCTGACCGGTCCGCGACTGTCGCCGGTCGGCACCGGCCTGAGGACACAGGCCGATCCGATTCCGGTGACGCCCCGCATGCGTACGCCCGTCAGCTATCGCTCGACCTGGGACGACGGCACGGATCTCTATCGCGATCCCCGTGCCCGGCGCACCGGCGACGTCGTGACCGTCATCATCTCGATGCAGGACAAGGCCAAGCTCGACAACAAGACCGATCGTTCGCGCGATTCGCAAATCAAGTTCGGGCTGGATTGGCTGATGGACGTCGCCGGATGGCAGGACAAGGGCTCGACCAGCGCCAATCTGAACACCAACACCCAGATCAAGGGGAACGGTCAGATCGATCGTACCGAAGACATCAAGCTGTCGATTGCCGCCATCGTCACCGACGTGTTGCCCAACGGCAATATGATGATCAGCGGCTCGCAGGAGTTCAAGGTCAACACCGAGATGCGCGTGCTCAACGTCGGCGGCATCGTGCGTCCGCGCGATATCTCGCGCACCAACACGATCTCCTACGAGAAGATCGCCGAGGCACGCGTGGCCTATGGCGGCCGCGGAAATCTGTCTGACGTGCAGCAGCCTGGATGGGGACATCGGATCTATGACGCCGTGGCACCATTCTGAGATTCGCGCCGACCGCGCCGCGCCGCGAGGGCAGGGGACGTGATGCGCCTGATTGCGGCCATTGTGGTGCTGACCCTGATCGCGATCGGTGCGGGCGCGGTTGCCGGCCTGCATCTGTTCGCGGCTGCGGAGCGCATCGCCGACGCGAAGAAGAGCGCCACGCCGCCGCCCCTTGCCACGAGCTACGCCGGCAGCGCACGGCTGAGAAAGCTGTCCCCGATCGTGACCAATCTCGCCGCGCCGGCCAACAACTGGGCCCGTGTCGAAGCCTCCATGGTGACTGATAGCATGAGCGACGAGGATGCCGGCATCCTGGCCGCCCATATCAGCGAGGACATCGTGACCTATCTGCGGTCGGCATCGGTTGGCCAGTTCGAGGGATCGCGCGGGCTTCAGCATCTGCGCGACGACCTGACCGAGCGGGCCAATATCCGCTCGTCGGGCAAGATCCGCGAATTGATCATTGAGACCTTGGTGATTCAGTGAGAGTGAGAGTCCTGCTGCTCGCGTTGGTTCTGGTCGTGCTGCCCGAGGTGGCGCTGGCCCAGATTCCGGACCTCAACTCGCTGCTGCCGCCGGGCAACGGCTCGACCAGCGGCCGCATCATCCAGCTGATGGCGGTGATCACGGTGCTGTCGGTGGCACCGGGACTGCTGATCATGGTGACGAGCTTCACGCGATTTGCGGTGGCGCTGTCGTTCCTGCGCTCAGGTCTCGGCCTTCAGACCACGCCGGCCAATCTGGTGCTGATCAGCCTCGCGCTGTTCATGACCTTCTACGTGATGGCGCCGACCTTCGACCGCGCCTGGGAAACCGGCGTCCAGCCGCTGATGAAGAACGAGATCTCGGAGGAAGAAGCCTATCTGAAAATCACCGATCCGTTCCGCGAGTTCATGCTGGCTCATGTCCGCGACAAGGATCTCCAGACCTTCGAGGCACTCGCCGCGGAGAGCTTCCGCAAGAAGTTCGACGACAAGCGCATCGACATGCGTGTCATCATTCCGGCCTTCATGATCTCCGAGCTCCGGCGCTCGTTCGAGATCGGATTCCTCATCATCCTGCCGTTCCTCGTCATCGACATGATCGTGGCGACGCTGACCATGTCGATGGGCATGATGATGATGCCGCCCACGATCCTCGCGCTGCCGTTCAAGATGCTGTTCTTCGTGTTGATCGACGGCTGGAACCTGCTGGCCTCCGGACTGGTACGGTCGTTCTCGTAGCTACCGCGATCGCCGGCCGGTTATGGTTAGCGAAAAGTGCCGGTCTATGGTTAGCAGAGGGTAATGTTAACTATATGATATTACAGAGAAATTCAAGCCGATCTTAATCTCGGCGCAAGATTCGGCGTGCTAGCAATGCGGCACGGCGGGTTGGACCCCACCCACATCAGTCCAAAGGCATGATGCCGCCCCTCCGTACCGGTGAAAGCCCGGTATGTCCCCTCATGAAAATGTAACGCGTACATCAAAGGGACATTCGCAATGTCAAGCCTGCTTACGAACTCGACCGCCATGACCGCGCTCCAGACCCTGCGGTCTGTCGGCTCGCAACTCTCCACCACGCAGACCCGGATCTCGACCGGCCAGCGCGTGGCCACCGCTTCGGACAACGCCGCCTACTGGTCGATCGCGACGTCGATGCGCGCCGACAACGCCGCGCTCTCCGCCGTCTCCGACTCGCTCGGTCTGTCGGCCGCGACCGTCGACACGCAGTACACCGCTCTGACCACGGTTATCGGCGACAAAGACTCCGGCCTGACCAAACTTCAGTCGCTGCTGGTCCAGGCCAAGACCGCCGGTGTCGACCGCACCAAGATCCAGGCTGACGTCACCCAGATTCAGCAGCAGATGAAGTCCACCGCCGATGCGGCGACCTTCAACGGCATTAACTGGCTGAGCATCAATACCTCGACCGGTCCCGCGGCCACGCCGGCGTCCTTCAACCTGGTGTCGTCGTACTCCCGCGTTGGCGGTACGCCCACCATCGGCTCCATCACGGTGACGACCGCGAACTTCGCGCTCTACACCACCGGTGGCGCATCTCCGACCGGCATTCTCGACACGACCGTCGCCCCGCCCGCCGGTGGCCCGACGCCCGCCCCGGCCGCAGCCTCGGTCGCCACCCTGAACATCGGTAGCTTGACCGATGCGGCGCCCGACCAGGTCCTGCTCGACAGCTACATCGCGCAGGTCACGACCGCGATCAACACGGTGGCCTCGGCCGCCGCCAATCTCGGTGCCGTCAAGAACCGCATCTCGACCAACACCGAATTCGTGAAGTCGCTGATGGACTCGGTTGATCGCGGTGTCGGCCAGCTCGTTGACGCCGACATGAACCAGGAGTCCACCCGCCTGGCGGCCCTCCAGGTCCAGCAGCAGCTCGGCGTTCAGGCGCTTTCGATCGCCAACAACAGCAGCCAGAGCATCCTGTCGCTGTTCCGTTAAGCTCCAAACCATCTGGGGAGGGCCGCGCTTCTCGCGAAGCGCGGCCCTTTCGTTTGGCGTGACGCCGCGCGCATGCGGTAATTTCGGCTGCCCTGTTGCGGCTCGGACACAGGGCCACAAGCCTCGCACAAGCTTCACGGGCTATCGTCGGCGCTACGACAGATTGGGCCCGCTATTTCGCCGCCCAAAGGCATGACGCCGCCCTGTCGTACCGGTGCAAGCCCGGTATGTCCCCAAAAACAGTTCAATCTTCAAAGGGACATCAAAAATGGGTTCAAGTCTGCTCACCAACTCGTCTGCAATGACCGCGCTGCAGACCCTCCGCAATGTCAGCTCGCAGCTCGCGACCACGCAGAACCGGATCTCGACCGGCCAGCGTGTCTCGACCGCGTCCGACAACGCCGCCTACTGGTCGATCGCGACCTCGATGCGCTCCGACAACGCCGCGCTCTCCGCCGTCTCCGACTCGCTCGGTCTGTCGGCCGCGACCATCGACACCGAATACACCGCTCTGACCTCGGTGATCGGTGACAAGGACTCCGGCCTGACCAAGCTCCAGGCGCTGCTGGTCCAAGCCAAGACCGCCGGTATCGACCGCACCAAGATCCAGGCTGACATCACCCAGATTCAGCAGGATATGAAGCTCAAGGCCGACTCCGCGACCTTCAACGGCATTAACTGGCTGAGCATCAATACCTCGACCGGTCCCGCGGCCACGCCGGCGTCCTTCAACCTGGTGTCGTCGTACTCCCGCGTTGGCGGTACGCCCACCATCGGCTCCATCACGGTGACGACCGCGAACTTCGCGCTCTACACCACCGGTGGCGCATCTCCGACCGGCATTCTCGACACGACCGTCGCTCCGCCCGCCGGCGGTCCGACGCCCGCTCCCGCCGCGGCCTCGGTCGCCACCCTGAACATCAGTGCACTGACCGACGCGGCGCCCGACCAGGTCCTGCTCGACAGCTACATCACGCAGGTCACGACCGCGATCAACACGGTGGCTTCGGCCGCCGCCAATCTCGGCGCCGTCAAGAACCGCATCGCGACCAACACCGAATTCGTCAAGACCCTGATGGACTCGGTGGATCGCGGTGTCGGCCAGCTCGTCGACGCCGACATGAATGCGGAATCGACCCGCCTTCAGGCCCTGCAGACCCAGCAGCAGCTCGGTGTTCAGGCGCTCTCGATCGCCAACCAGAACAGCCAGAGCATCCTGTCGCTGTTCCGCGGTTAAGCCTCAAAACCATCAGGGGAGGCCGCGCTTCTCGCGAAGCGCGGCCTTTCCATTTTGGCGCAAGCTCGTCGCGCGCCATGATCGCGGCCTGGAAATTCGACTTGACGCCTTGACCTGGCTCGTCGTGTTCCGGCCCGCCGCGGAGCCACAAGCCTCGCACAAACTTCGCGTGCTATCGCCGCCGTTACGACAGGTTGGGCCCGCTTTTTCGCCGCCCAAAGGCATGACGCCGCCCTGTCGTACCGGTGCAAGCCCGGTATGTCCCAAAAAATTTCAATCCGTTTCAAGGGGACGTCAAAAATGAGTTCTAGTCTGCTCACCAACTCGTCTGCAATGACCGCGCTGCAGACCCTCCGCAATGTCAGCTCGCAACTCGCGACCACGCAGAACCGGATCTCGACCGGCCAGCGTGTCTCTACCGCTTCGGACAACGCTGCCTACTGGTCGATCGCGACCTCGATGCGCTCCGACAACGCCGCGCTTTCCGCCGTCTCCGACTCGCTCGGTCTGTCGGCCGCGACCGTCGACACCGAATACACCGCTCTGACCTCGGTGATCGGTGACAAGAATTCCGGCCTGACCAAGCTCCAGGCGCTGCTGGTCGAAGCCAAGACCGCCGGTATCGACCGCACCAAGATCCAGGCTGACATCACCCAGATTCAGCAGGATATGAGGCTCAAGGCCGACTCCGCGACCTTCAACGGAATTAACTGGCTGAGCATCAATACCTCGACCGGTCCCGCGGCCACGCCGGCATCCTTCAACCTGGTGTCGTCGTACTCCCGCGTTGGCGGTACGCCCACCATCGGCTCCATTACCGTGACGACCGCGAGCTTCGCGCTCTACACCACCGGTGGCGCGTCTCCGACCGGCATTCTCGACACGACCGTCGCTCCGCCCGCCGGCGGTCCGACGCCCGCTCCCGCCGCGGCCTCGGTCAGCACCCTGAACATCAGTGCACTGACCGACTCGGCGCCCGACCAGATCCTGCTCGACAGCTACATCACGCAGGTCACGACCGCGATCAACACGGTGGCCTCGGCCGCCGCCAATCTCGGTGCCGTCAAGAACCGCATCGCGACCAACACGGACTTCGTCAAGACCCTGATGGACTCGGTGGATCGCGGTGTCGGCCAGCTCGTCGACGCCGACATGAACGCGGAATCGACCCGCCTCCAGGCCCTGCAGACCCAGCAGCAGCTCGGTGTTCAGGCGCTCTCGATCGCCAACCAGAACAGCCAGAGCATCCTGTCGCTGTTCAAGTAAGCTCCGGCTTCGAAAACAACCGTGCTCCCCCGGGAGCACGGTCCCCGCCATGACCGGCGGGTGTGGCGGCACAAGATGTGCCCGTAATGGAAGATCTCCCGACGCCAGACGTCATGCAACACACCGCAGCCGATCGCGCTGCCATGCGCCCGCGCGCCCGGTTGTTGCTCCTGACCTGATTGCGTCGTCCAAGATTCTTGTAAAATTGCAACGCCTCGCCCGCGAACCGACACATTCGCCTCCTCGCGCAACCTTCAGACAAGGTTGGCAGCGGAGTGTCCCATACGTTCGCATTGGTACGAGGTCACATGCTGCTCAGTCGTGCGCAGGTACAGCAACTGCTCAACAATCTGCTGGAGCTTGGGCCGCGACGCCTGATGGCCTTGGGACTGATCGGCTTTGCCGTTCTCGTCACCGTCGTCGGCGGCGCCTATTATCTGAGCCGGCCTGAGTTCGAAACGCTCTATACAGGCCTCAATCGCGAAGACGTGACGCGCATCGGCGCCGCGCTGCGCGAGCAGAATATCACATTCGACGTCAATACGGCCGGCGACGCCGTCTCGGTGCGCCCGAGCCAGACCATGCAGGCGCGGATGCTGCTGGCCGAGAAGGGCCTGCCGACCAGCGCCAATTCCGGTTACGAGCTGTTCGACAAGATCGGCTCGCTCGGCCTGACCTCGTTCATGCAGGAAGTCACCAAGCTGCGGGCGCTGGAAGGCGAGATCGCGCGCACCGTGCAGCTGATGAAGGGCGTCAAGGCGGCGCGGGTGCATATCGTGATGCCGGTGCGCGGCTCGTTCCGGGCGACGCAGCAACCGCCGTCGGCGTCGGTCGTGCTGCGCACCGACGGCGCGATCGAGGCGCGTACGGCGCAGTCGATCCGCCACCTCGTCGCGGCGGCCATTCCCGGCATGAGCCGGGACAAGGTGACGGTGCTGGATGCCGATGGTTCGATGCTGCTGGCCGAAGAGGACGAGGCGAGCGCAGCGCCGACCAAGATGGCGAGCCTCCAGAAGACGGTCGGCGGGATGGTGCAGGAGAACATCCGCAAGGCGTTGACGCCATATCTCGGCCTGGACAATTTCGAGGTGAGCGTCGCGCCGCAGCTCTCCACCGACAAGCGGCAGACCAACGAGACGGTCTATGACCCGGAGAGCCGCGCCGAGCGTTCGGTCCGGAACGTGCGCGAGAAGGAATCGTCGCAGAATGCGGACCGTTCGACGCCGACCACGGTGCAGCAGAACCTGCCCGACCAGCAGGTGAATTCCGGCGGCACAAAGAATTCCAGCGAGGACAAGACCCGCCGCGAGGACGTCACCAATTTCGAGGTGTCGTCCAAGACAACGACGACGGTGAGCGACGGTTACCTGGTCAAGAAACTCTTCATCGCCGTGCTGGTCAACCGCGCGCGGCTCGTCGCCGATCTCGGCGACAAGAGCAACCAGGCGATCGTCGACAGCAAGCTCGCCGAGATCAGCCAGCTCGCGGCGACGGCAGGCGGACTGGACAAGCAGCGCGGCGACCAGATCCAGGTGACGGCCGTCGACTTCATCGAAGGCTCGCGCGAACTGGCGCCGGTGCCGCCGATCAGCTTCGTCGAGATGATCAACAAGCAGCTCGGCAGCGTCATCAATGCAGTAACCATCCTGGCCGTTGCCTCGATGCTGGTCTGGTTCGGCCTTCGCCCTGCGGTCAACGGCATTCTGACGCATCGCGCAGCGCAGGAGCAGACCGAGGCGGCCGAGGCCGCCGAGCTTGAAGCTGCAACAGCCCTTGCATTGGCCGACAGTCAGGACCCCGAGCTCAACCTCGTCGAGGATCTCGAAGGCAAGATGCAGCGGACGCCGCAGAAGCGGCTGGAGCAGATCGTACGGCTCGATCAGATGCAGGCGGCAGCAATCCTTAAAGACTGGATGCGGCGCGAGGAGGCAGCATGAACGCGGCTATCGGAAAACTCCTGACGCAGTTCGACGCGAATGGGCGGGCCAAGTCTCCACCGCCGCCTCCGCCCCCCAAGATCCAGGATGTGCTGACAAGGCCGATGGAGGTGCGGCGCGAGCCTCAGCCGCCGCGTCAGGCCCAATCGCAGCCGCAGCTTCAATCGCCGCCTCCGGCGCCCGAGGCGGAAGCTCCGCCGGTCAATCTTCTCGAAGATGCCTATCGTCGCGGCCATGCCGCCGGTGTCGCGGAAGGCGATGCCAGGGTTGCCGAGGAGCGCGTCCGCAGCGCGATCCGGCTCGGCGAGGAGCGGGCCAAATGGTCCGACCAGCAGGCGGCCACGATCGTGGGCGGCTTCGAGACGGCCTGCCGCGAGATCGAAACCAACATCGCAAGCTCGGTCGCGCGGATATTGCTGCCTTTCCTCGCCGACGCCGTCCGTGACAAGGCGATCGGATCGCTGGTCGAGCAGATCGCGGCGCTGACCGGCAATTCGCCGGTGCCGGTGTTCAAGATCACCGGCCCGGGCGAATTGCTCGATCTGGTGCGCTCGCAGCTCCAGGCGGCCCGGCGAACCGGGATTGAATACGAAGCCGCCGAGACCTTCGAGGTCCGTGTTGTCGCCGACCAGACCGTGATCGAGACGCAGATTGCGGCGTGGAGCGAACGTCTGAACGAGGCGCGCCGGTAGTCCGTCATGGAAGAAGTCAAGCACGAGCTGGTGATCATCCGCAGGCGCAGCGCCTTCGCGGAGGAGGCGCATCACGGTGGCGTCTGGAAGATCGCGTACGCGGACTTCATGACGGCGATGATGGCGTTCTTTCTGGTCATGTGGCTGCTCAATGCACTCAATCAGGACCAGAAGCAGGTGGTCGCGAGCTATTTCAACCCGATCAAGCTCGCGGAGAACGCACCCGCCCCGAAGGGCCTCAAGGATCTCACCAAGAAGGAGCCGACGCAGTTCGAAGGCCAGGACGGCAAGCGTCAGCCGGCCGGGCCGAACGAAGAACGTCGCGGAGACTCGCCGACGGCGGAGAAGCCTGCCTCCTTCGAAGAGAAGGTTCTGTTCCGCGATCCCTATGCGACGCTTGCCGAGATCGCGAACAGTGCGAACCAGGCCTCGGGCCAGCGCCGTGCCGGCGCGCTGACCTCCGCCGAAGAGGACGGACTCAAGGGCGGCGATGCCTATCGCGATCCGTTCGATCCCGGCTATTGGAAGTTGGCGCCTCAGTCGTCCAAGGATGCGGATCACTTCGTCGACAGCGAGCCAAAGCCGAGCGCGTCCGCGCGCGACAACGCGTCCGGGACAGGTCAGGGCGAGCCGCAGGCGCAACGTGCCAAGCAGGACGATGCCGGCGGAAGCGTGGCTCCGAACGCGGACGCGTCGTCTGCAAGCCTGTCGCCCCTGCTGCCGCCGGGGCCTGCGCCTTCGCAGGCTCAACGCGATGGCAGTGCCCAGGCAAATGCGCCGCAACCGGGCGCCCAGGCTGGCGCTCAAGCCAATGCCGCCGCGCAGCCACGCCCCGGCGATCAAGCAAAGAATTCCGAATCGCGTGATGCGGCACAGACCCAGCAGCCGACCGTCAAGCAGCTGCAGTCCGCGATCGCGGATGCGCTGTCGGACATCAAGGCCGGTGCGGGCCCAGTGGCCGAGGTACGCCAGGTCGAGGAAGGCCTTCTGATCAGCCTGACCGACGATGCGAGCTTCGGCATGTTCGCGGTCGGCTCGGCCGAGCCGCGGCCCGAGCTGATCCGCGTGATCGACAAGATCGGGCCGCTGCTGACGAAGCGCCAGGGCATGATCATCGTCCGCGGCCACACCGATAATCGGCCTTACAAGTCCGAGAATTACGACAATTGGCGGCTGTCGACCGCGCGCGCGCAGATGGCTTACTACATGCTGGTTCGGTCCGGCGTCGATGCGCAGCGGATCGAGCATGTCGAAGGCTACGCCGATCGGCGGCCGAAACTGACGAACGATCCTGCTGCCGCTCAGAACCGCCGGATCGAGATCCTGGTCCGGGAGAAGCGCCCTTGATCAGGCCGCTCCTGCGCGCCGCGCTGCTGCTGCCGTTCACGACGGTATGCGCGTTTGCCGATCCGGCACCGTCCCCGGCATCAACCTCGGGCGAGCCCTATGAGCTCGTGCGCACCTTGCAGGCGGTGCAGGATGGCATTGCCCGTGGCGACACCGCGGCGCATGGCAGCCACATCGCGCTGACCCGGCAGGTCGGCGAAAAGTTCCTCGCCGCCGATCCGGGCGTGTGGAGCAACGCGCAGAACGGCCAGGCCGTCATCATCTATTTGCTCAGCGGCGGCGGGCCGCAGGTCGTCCGAAAGCTGCCGCGCGACAAGCTGAACGTCGACGAGCGGCTGTTCAATGGTGCGCTGGCCTATGTCGAAGGCCGCCAGGACGAAGCGCGCGAACTGCTCAAGGACGTCAAGCCGCGCACGCTGCCAACGGGCCTGGGCGGACAGGTCGCGCTGGTCCAGGGCGCGCTGTTCGCGCGCGCCGAGGCATCGCTCGCGATCGAGCGCCTGGACGACGCGCGGCTGCTGTTGCCGGGCACGCTGGTGGAGGAGGCGGCGCTGCGGCGCGAGATCCTGCTGGTCGGGCAGGCCGAGGATTTCGACAAGTTCGAGTTCCTGACGCTCGCCTATATCCGCCATTACCGCAACTCGGTCTATGCCGGGGACTTCTGGCAGCGCTTCGCCTCCGGCCTGACGCAATCGAGCATTGCTCTCGACGAGCGCCGCTTTGCGCGGATCGTCACTCTGCTGGAGCAGATCGACCGCGCGAGCCGCCTCAAGCTTTATCTCGTGATCGCGCGTACCGCGATGGTGCATGGACGGCTGGCGGTGACCCGGCTTGCAGGCGAGCGTGCGCTGACGCTCAGCGCCGACGCCTCGGAGGATCGCGAGCGCGCGCATTTCTTACGCGGCGTCTCGCGGGCGCTCACTGACGAGTATGACGGCGGTGTCGCCGAGTTGAAGGCCCTCGACCGCTCGAAGTTGCCCGAGCGCGACGTTCCGTTGCTGAATGCGACGTTGCAGCTCGCACTCGATGTCCGCAAGCCGTTCGCGGGCGGATCCACCGCCGCCGCCGACAAGCCTCCGGTCACGCCGGCGCGTCTCGATCTCGCCGCGTCGACCGAGACGCTTGCGCGCGCGCGGAAGCAGCTCGGCGAACTCGAACGCCTTACCAGGGATCGCCCATGACGAAGCTCAGTGGAACCTCCGGACAGGTCTTTTCGGGTCTCGCCGAAAGCCTCAACGTGCGCGGCGCATCGCGCTCGGGAAAATCCGCCGGAACGAAATCGCCGGCAGATTCGTCGTTCAACGATCTGCTGCACACCGTCTCGAATCTCGCGAAGCGGGCGCTCAACGACGAGGGCGGCAACATGAGCGCGAAGGCCGGGTCGTTGCGCACGCACCTTGCGCGCCCGGCCGACAAGGACAAGACGGTGCGGGAACGCACCGAGGCGGATGACGAGCCCGAACCCATTCGCAAATCGTCCGACGAGAAAACTGAAAAATCGCCGGAGACGCAAACTCCGGTCGACCACGGCGCGAAAACCGAAGTTTCGGCCCGATCGAGCATTCCGGCGGTCGTCGAACAGCAGTTCGCCGCCGTGCCGGCCGTGAAGCCGCAGCTGCAATCGCCGGCGGGCGACAAGAAGGACGCGCCTGCGCGCGACGAGCGCCCTGCCACGGCGAAGCGTGAGGTCCAGGGCACGGCGAAGGTCACGTCTGCCGAGCCCGCGCCGCCCGCTGCCGCTTCAACGGGCACGCGCTCGCAGGCCGCGCCTTCGCAGGCGGCGGCAGCCGCGCAACAAGGCAGCGGTGTGTCCTCGAAGCCAATGCCCGCGACGCAAGGCTTCGAGGCCATCACGGCCAATGTCGAGCGCGCCGTCAAAGCCTCGGCGCGGGACGCATTGCCCGAAGCGACCAAGGTCACCGTGGTCCAGCAGGAGACCCATCTGCCACCGGCGCAGTTCAGCGCCCCGCAGCAGGTCGCCAACGCAGTCGTCGCCGAGCTGAAGGAATCGCCGGCTCCGACGGCGTCCACCGCCCCCGATCTCGCGACGTCGCAGACCAATGCGCCTGAGCCGCTCAAGATCCTGACGATCAATCTCGAACCGCCGGCGCTCGGCAACGTCACGGTACGCCTTCGCCTCGTCGGCTCGGAGGTTTCCGTTCACCTCGCGGCCGCGCGCAAGGACACCAGCCTGATGCTGGATCAGCAGCGCGACTCGATCCGCGATCTCATGCAGTCGGCGGGCTATGTCGCCGACGTCGCGCCCGTGCAGCACGGCTCGCTGGACGGATTCCAGAGCGGCTCCGGCCAGCCGCAGCCGCAGCTCGCCGGCCAGCAACAGCCATCGTCGCAGTCGCAAGGCACGTTCGGCGGCGCCGGCACGTCGTCCGGGCAATCGGACGGCGGTGCGAAGCAGGCCCGGCAGGAGCGCCAGTCCAACGAGGAGACGCGTCATGACCAGGACGTGGGGCCGCATACTCGCCGCGGCCCTGTTTATCTGTAGCGCGGGCGCCGCGCCAGCTGCGACCGACAACGCGCGCCCCTGCGAGCGCGAGATGGCGCGCGCGTCCCAGCAGCATGGGATTCCGCTCGGCATTCTCTATGCGGTCGGCCTCACGGAGACCGGGCGGCGTGGTTCGCTCCACCCTTACGCGCTCGGCGCCGACGGCCAGACCGTGTTCGCCAAGGACATGAACGACGCGATCGCGAATTTCGAGACGATGCGCAGCAAGGGCATCAAGCTGATCGACCTAGGCTGTATGCAGATCAACCATTATTATCACGGCGACAAGTTCACGTCGGTGCGCGCGATGTTCGATCCCGCGAAGAACGTCGAATACGCCGCACGCTTCCTGAAAGAGCTGAAGCAGCGCGAGGGCAGCTGGACCATGGCGGTCGCGCGCTACAATGCAGGCCCCAACAACCAGCCCGCGCAGAAGCGCTACGTCTGTCACATCGTCGCTCATCTCGTCTCCAGCGGCTTCGGCGCGTGGACCGACAAGGCGCGCTCGTTCTGTCAGCCGAAGACGACATGACCGCTACAACCTGAAAGTTGTGTACGGATCCCAATCATCAGCCCCGCGCAAGCAAGAACCCGCATTGTAGATACAACCTGACAAAGGAGCCTACTTCATGAGCCTGTATGGTGTTATGCGCACCGGCGTTTCCGGAATGAGCGCGCAGTCCAACAAGCTGTCGACGGTTTCGGACAACATCGCGAACGTCAACACGACCGGTTACAAGCGGGCTTCGACGGAATTCTCGTCACTGATCCTGAAGAGCGGCTCCGGCAATTACGACTCCGGCGCCGTCGAGACGACGGTTCGCTACGCCATCAGCGACGCGGGACACACGCAGTTCACCACGTCGACCACGGACCTCGCCGTGCAGGGCAACGGCTTCTTCGTGGTGTCGAACGCCACCAACACGCAGCAATATCTGACGCGCGCCGGCTCGTTCGTGCCGGACGCCCAGGGCAATCTGGTCAACGCGGCCGGCTACTACCTCCTGGGCCAGCCCGGTAAGGTGACCAATTTCTCGCAGAACAGCCTGTCCGGCATGCAGATCGTCAACATTGCCCAGGTTTCGCAAGTGCCCGTGCCGACGACGGCGGGAACGCTCACGACCGGCAATCTGGATCCGAAAGCGGCTGTGATCGCCGGTCCGCCCGGACCGGCGTCATATTCGTCGAAGAGCTCGATCGTGGCCTACAACAATATCGGCCAGGCCGTTACGCTCGACGTCTACATGTCCCACACGGCGACGGCCGCCGGCTCGGACACCTGGCAGATTCAGGCTTACAACTCCGCGACAGGTGCGTCGGTCGGCGCCGCCACCACTCTCACCCTCGATACGACCGCAACCGGCAAAGGCGCGCTGGCCGCGGCGAGCCCGACGACTCTCGCCTTCACCGTCCCCGGCGGTGCGGCGGCGACCCTGGACCTGTCGAATCTGACGCAGACCGGAACCGATTTCAGCTTCAAGGCGACCGTCAATGGCAGCGCTCCATCGGCCATCGACAAGGTCGATGTCGACGATTCGGGCTTCGTGACGGCCATCCTCAAGAACGGGCAGCAACTGACGCTCTACACCATCATGCTCGCCGACGTCGCGAGCCCCGACAACCTGACGCCGGAGCCCGGCAACGTCTATTCGACCAACATGAATTCCGGCAACGCCCAGGCCGGGAATGCCGGTACCGGCGGTCTCGGCACTGTCCAGTCGGGCGCGCTGGAGGACTCCAACGTCGACCTCGCGGACGAACTCACCGGGATGATCGAGGCGCAGCGCGGCTTCACTGCGAATTCGAAATCGTTCCAGACCGGCGCCGATCTTCTCGACGTCGTCGTCAACCTGAAGCGCTGAATCCTCAAGCGCTCATTCCGGGCAAGAGCAGATCATGTCCCTTACCGCCGCTCTCGACTCCGCTCGTGCGTCGCTCATGGCGTCGGGCATCCAGTCTTCGACGATCTCGCGCAACATAGCCGGTGCCACCGCCACCGGCTATTCGCGCAAGATCGCCGTGCTGGACAATCTCCCCGGGGCCGGCGTCTATGTGGCGGCGATCCAGCGCGCCGCCAGCTCGGGTCTCTATAATAACGTCCTGATCGCGACGTCCGGGTCCGCCAAGCAGAATGCGATCCTGGACGGTCTTCAGAAGATATCGGCCTCGACTGTGGACGATCCCGAACTTGGGCAGTCGCCGGCTGCCCAGCTCAACAAGCTGAAGCAGGCGCTCCAGCAATATGCCAACGCTCCGGACAACACCACGCTGGCGCAGGCGGCGGTCACGTCCGCCAAGGACATGGCGACCGCGCTCAACCAGGCCACCAAGACCGTGCAGACGGTGCGCCAGGGAGCGGACGCCGACATGGCGACTTCGGTCGGGAATATCAATCAGCTCCTGACCCAGTTCGATAAGGTCAACACCGCGATCGTGAAGGGGACGATCGCCGGTGACGACGTCACCGACTATCTCGACCAGCGCGACAACATCGTCTCGAAGATGTCGCAGGAGGTCGGCGTCTCGATGACGCTGCGCGCCAACGGCGACGCGGCGCTCTACACCGACAGCGGTGTCGTGCTGTTCGACAAGACGGCGCGCTCGGTCAGCTTCGCGGCGACCAACATCTATACGCCCGGGACCACCGGCAATGCTGTCTATATCGACGGTGTCCCGGTCACCGGCGCCAATTCCGTGATGCCGATCAAGACCGGCAAGCTCGCCGGCCTCGCCCAATTGCGCGACAACGCCACGGTCACGTATCAGAGCCAGCTCGACGAGGTCGCACGCGGCCTTGTCGAATCCTTCAAGGAGGTCGACCAGTCCGGCGCCGCGCTGCCCGACCGGCCCGGCCTCTTCACCTATCCCGGCTCACCCGCGATGCCCGCAAGCGCGACCGTCTCGGTCGGCCTGGCCGGCTCGATCAGCGTTGCGGCGTCGGTCGACCCGGCCCAGGGCGGCAATCCCAATCTGCTGCGTGATGGCGCGATCAGCGGCAACGTCGCCTACAGATACAACACCACCGGCAATGCCGGCTACTCGACCAGGCTGCAGCAGCTCATCGGCAACATGGATGCGTCGCAGCCGTTCGATGCATCCACCCAAGGCAAGCCGACCGGCAGCTTGATCGATTTCGCGGCGTCGTCGACGAGCTGGATCGAAAACCAGCGCAAGGCCGCGGACGACAACGCCACCTACCAGAACACGCTGCTCGACCGCAGCTCCGCGGCGCTGTCGAACGTCAGCGGCGTCAACATGGACGACGAGATGTCCTTGATGCTTCAGGTCGAACGTACCTATTCGGCATCGTCGAAGATCATCTCGACCGTCGACCAAATGTTGCAGAGCCTGCTGGCCGCCGTGGGGAATTAAGTCATGATGAGCGCCAATTACATCTCGACCCTGATGCTGTCTTCGTCGTTGAGGTCCTCGATCACGAACAATCAGGCCGCGCTGACCAAGGCCTCGAAGGAAGCCACCACCGGCCGCTTCGCCGATGTCGGCCTCGAGCTTGGTGCCACGACGGGAAGCGACGTCACCCTGCGGGCAGACCTGAGCTTTGCCGATCAACTCGTCGATACCAACGGGCTCGTCTCGGGGCGCCTGGACACGACGCAGAACCGGATCACCCAGCTCGGCACGACCGCAACCTCTTTCCTCAAGGACCTGATCGCGGCCCGCAGCACCGACGGCGGCGGGCGGATCATCCTGCCGCCTGCGTCCTCCAATCTCCAGGACCTGATCGGCGCGCTGAACGTCTCCTATAACGGCTCGTATCTGTTCTCGGGCATCAACACGCAGAACCAACCGATCACGGCTTACACCGCGGGCTCGGCCAGCAAGAACCAGGTCGACGCCGATTTCCTGGCGACCTTCGGCTTCTCGCAATCCTCGGCCAGCGTGGGCACCATTACCCCGGCCCAAATGCAGACCTTCCTCGACACCACCTTCGATGCCGAGTTCGCGAGCCCGGCCTGGAACACCAATTGGTCAACGGCCACCGACCAGACCATGCAAAGCCGTATCTCCACGACCGAGATCGCCGATACGTCCGTTAGCGCCAACCAGATCGGCTTCCGCAGGCTCGCCGAGGCCTACACCATGATGGCGGATCTCGGAAACGCGAAGCTGAGCCAGGACACGTTCCAGGTCGTCGTGGACAAGGCCATCGGCCTTGTCGGTAACGCCATCAATGACCTCGCTACGCTCGGCGGCAGCATGGGCACAGTCCAGCAGCGGGTCACCGGCGCCACCGAAAAGCTCAAGGCGCAGCAGGACATTCTGAACAATCAGATCGTCGGTCTGGAGGCGGTCGACCCGACGGAGGCCTCGGTCCGGGTCAACACGCTGCAGACCCAGATCAAGACGGCGCTGGCGCTGACGTCGCAGCTTCAGCAGATCAGCCTCATCAACTATCTCTGAGTCTGGGTCTGTAACCTTTGTCTCGTTATTCGGTCTCCTGCGCAGAGTGGTTCTAATGACGTTTGAAGCCTATGAAGCGGTTGTCGACGATAGCGGCTATGAGGCGCGGGGCCGCGAGCGGCAGGCGCTCAGTCTCGGCATCGACCGGCTTGAGCGGGTCCAGGGCGGGCGCTTCAGCTTCGAGGATCTGGTCGAGAGCCTGCTCTACGTGCGGCGGCTGTGGACGATCTTCATCGAGGATCTCGCCCATCCGGAAAACGCACTCCCGGAAAAGCTGCGCGCCGACATCATCTCGATCGGCCTGTGGGTCGTCAAGGAAGCCGATCGGCTTCGCGAGGAGAAGTCGAACGACGTGATGCAGCTCATCGAAATCAACCGCCTGATCCGAGACGCCCTCTGATGAAAATATCCTTGCGGGCGGGCGAGCGGATCTACGTCAATGGCGCTGTGCTGCGCGTGGACCGCAAGGTCTCCGTCGAGCTCGTCAACGACGTGATGTTCCTGCTCGAAGGGCAGGTCATGCAGGCCTCCGACGCCACTACGGCGATGCGGCAGCTCTATTTCATCGTCCAGCTCATGCTGTTGAACCCGACGGATATCGGCGCCGCAGTCGCGCTCTACGGGGAGCATCATGCGGCCCTGCTTGCGGTTTGCGAGAGCCGCGAGATGCTCGACGGGCTCGCCGCGATCCACGAGCTGGTCCGTACGACCCGCTATTTCGAGGCGCTCAAGCGGATCCGGGCGCTGTTCCCGGTGGAGGACGCAATCCTGGCCGGCCTGGCCGGCGTCGCCACCGAGATCCCATTCGAGGCTGCCTGAGAGCGGAGAGGCTACATGAACGTCAACAGCGCGACCGACAGCACCAGCAAGTCCAATGCGACCAGTTCCACGCAGAACACGGCGACCAACACCGTCGACTACAATACCTTTCTTCAGCTCCTCGTCGCCGAGATGAAGAACCAGGATCCGACCAATCCGATGGATACCTCGCAATACATGAGCCAGTTCGCCCAGCTCTCGACGGTCGAGCAGGCCATGCAGACCAATTCGAAGCTGGATGCGCTGCTGTCGTCGCAGTCGCTGTCGCAGGCCAACGGGCTGATCGGAAAGACCGTCAGCTTCACCGACGCGACCGGCGCGAACTTCAGCGGCAAGGTCGTTTCGATCTCCATCAACAGCGACGGCTCCATCGCGACCCTCGAGAACGGCACGAAGGTCGCGGTCGGGCCCGGCCTTACGATCAGCCAGTCATGAACGAGCGGGACGCCCTCGACATCGTCCAGGCGGCGATCTGGACCATCATCGTCGCCTCCGGCCCCGCCGTCGGCGCCGCGATGCTTGTCGGCACCGCCATTGCGCTGATCCAGGCCCTGACCCAGGTCCAGGAGGTGACGCTGACCTTCGTGCCGAAGATCATCGTCATCCTCGTGGTCGTTGCCGTTTCCGGCTCCTTCATCGGCGCCCATCTCTCCACCTTCACCGAGATGGTGTATTCGCGGATCGAGCACGGCTTCTGATCCGCGAGAGCCCGGCCACCACCCTCGCGTAAGCTTTGCACGGCAGATTGCGGGGCGGACCCTCTGCCGGTGACCCATGGCCGATACATTAGCTGCTAGCCTGCCGACCCCGCGACGATTGGGGGCCGACGCCTTTTTCGCGGGCGGCATCGTGGCCATGCTCACGATCCTGTTCCTGCCGATTCCGCCGATCTTGATCGACCTCGGCCTCGCCGTCTCGATTGCGCTGTCGGCGCTGATCCTGATGGTCGCGCTGTGGATCCAGCGCCCGCTCGATTTCTCCGCCTTCCCAACCGTGCTGCTGATCGCGACGATCCTGCGGCTGGCTCTCAACGTTGCGACCACCCGTCTGATCCTGTCGCGAGGCGGGGAGGGGGAAACCGCCGCGGGCCACGTCGTTGCCGGCTTCTCGAAGTTCGTCATGGGCGGCGACTTCGTCATCGGTCTGATCATCTTCGCGATTCTGGTCACGGTGAATTTCGTCGTGATCACCAAGGGTGCGACGCGTATCGCCGAAGTCGGCGCCCGTTTCACCCTGGATGCCATTCCGGGCAAGCAGATGGCGATCGACGCGGATCTGTCCGCGGGCCTGATCGACGACAAGGAAGCTCAGCGCCGGCGCCGCGAGCTCGAAGAGGAGAGTTCCTTTTTTGGCGCGATGGACGGTGCCTCGAAATTCGTCCGCGGCGACGCCATCGCCGGCCTGATCATCACCGCGATCAACATCTTCGGCGGCATCATCATCGGCGTGACCCATCACGGTCTGACGCTGTCGCGTGCCGCCGACGTCTACACAAAACTGTCAGTCGGCGACGGTCTGGTCACGCAGATGCCGGCCCTGATCGTGTCGCTGTCGGCGGGCCTTCTCGTCTCCAAGGGCGGCACCAGGGGGTCGGCGGAGCAGGCCGTGCTGCGGCAGCTCGGCGGCTACCCGCGCGCGGTGTCGGCGGCGTCGTTGATGATGTTCGTGCTCGCCTTGATGCCTGGGCTGCCGATGGCGCCCTTCGTGCTGCTCGGCGGCGTCATGGCCTTTGTCGGCTACTCGCTGCCGCGGCGGCAGGCGGCGCGGGAGAAGAAAGAGCATGCGCGCAAGGCCGACGAGCGCGCCCAGGCCGATGCCAAGGAATCCGTCAAGGAGTCGCTCAAGACCGCAGAGATCGAGGTGTCGCTCGGCGGCCATCTGTCGGTCCATCTGCTGGGCGCGCGCACCGAGCTTGGCCACCGGGTCAGCAAGCTCCGCAAGAAGTTTGCCAAGCAATACGGTTTCGTCATTCCGGAGATCAAGCTCAGCGACAATCTGTCGATCGATCCCAAGGGATACCAGATCCGGATCCACGACACGCGTATCGCCCATGGCGAGCTGCGGCTCGGCGAGGTGCTGGTGCTTGTCGACAAGGACGGCAAGCCCGACGTGCCCGGCGAAGAGGTGATCGAACCCGCTTTCGGCATGAAGGCGCTGTGGGTGACGGAGGCGTTCACCGACGAGGTCAAGCGTCAGGGCTGCAAGCCGGTCGACAACCTGTCGGTGCTGCTCACGCACTTGAGCGAAGTGCTCAGGGCAAATCTCGCACAGCTGCTGTCGTACAAGGACATGCGCGGCCTGCTCGACCGTCTCGATCCCGAATACAAGCGCCTGGTCGAGGATCTCTGCCCGTCGCAGATCTCCTATTCGGGCCTGCTGGCGATCCTGAAGATCCTGCTGGCCGAGCGCGTGTCGATCCGCAATCTCCATTTGATCCTGGAGGCCATTGCCGAGATCGCACCCCATGTGCGGCGCTCCGAGCAGGTCGCGGAGCATGTGCGGACGCGACTTGCCCAGCAGATCTGCGGCGACCTTTCCGACAACGGCGTGCTGAACGTCGTCCGCCTCGGTAACCGCTGGGACCTGGCGTTCCACCAGAGCCTGAAGCGCGACGCCAAGGGCGAAGTCTTCGAATTCGACGCCGATCCTCGCCTGATCGAGCAGTTCGCAACCGAAGCCAGCGCCGCGATCCGAAAATTCACCGAGAACGGCACCAGCGTGGTTCTGGCGGTCACCCCGGAAGCCCGCCCCTATGTCCGGATGATCCTGGAGCGGGTGTTTCCGACCTTGCCGGTCCTGTCGCATGTCGAGGTCGCGCGCAGTGCCGAGATCAGGGCGCTGGGAGCCATCTCGTGATCAACGGCCTGGCCGACAGCGTGCTGGTCACGTTCATCGTGTTCTGCCGCATCGGCGCCTGCCTGATGCTCGTGCCCGGCTATTCCAGCGTCAACGTTCCGGCCCAGGTTCGCCTGTTCGTCGCGCTCGTCACGACGTTTGCGCTGACGCCGATCCTGATCTCGGTCCTGAAACCGCTCACCGACAACGCCGCGCCGCTGACGCTTGCGCTCCTGATCTGCTCCGAGCTCGTGGTCGGCAGCGTCATCGGGCTCGGCGGGCGCGTGTTCTTCCTCGCGCTGCAGACCATGGCGACCGTGATGGCGAGTGCGATCGGGCTGAGCAACATCCCGGGAACGCCGGTCGGCGACACCGATCCGGCGCCGGCCCTGGTGCCGCTGATCATGGCAGCCGTCACCACATTGTTCTTCATGACCGACCAGCACTGGCAGGTCCTGCGCGGGCTGATGAACTCCTACGACGTCTGGCAGCCTGGCAACAAGATCGGCGGCAGCATGGCGCTCGACCAGCTCGTCAGCCGCCTGTCCGAGGCGTTCGTGCTGACGCTGCGGATCACCAGCCCCTTCATCGTCTATTCGGTCATCGTCAATCTCGCGGTCGGCCTGATCAACAAGCTGACGCCGGCGATCCCGGTCTATTTCATCTCGGTGCCCTTCGTGCTGTTCGGCGGCTTCCTGCTGCTCTACCTCACCAGCGACGAGCTCCTGACGCAATTCATGCTCGGCGTCTCGTCGTGGCTGGCGGAGTGATGGTCATGACGTCGCGCGCGGACAAGCTCGGCCGGATCGTCTCGCTCGTGAAGCTTCAGCTCCGGCTGTCCGAATGGCAGCTCGCGCATCTGCGGCAGCAGGAGCGCAGCTTGCAGGACGAGCAGGAATGGCTGGTAGGAACCCTCAACGAGGGCAAGCCGCCGGCGGGGTCGTCGAGCGCATCGATCGCGCGGCGCCTCAACAGGACGAGCGCCGGTGCGCGCGCGGTCCAGGCGCAGGCGTCGCAGCAACTGGACCAGGTCCGCGCGGAGACTCGCCGTGTGAAGCAGCTCGAGCAGGTCGCGAAGGCCGCGCTCGCAGACAAGCTTCGCGACGCGGAGGCGCGCGCGCTCGAAGAGATGACGGGAAAAAGCCCCGCCGTGCGCGACTGGACGTCACGGCCAGCCAGCCGGAACAAGACATGATCGTGACAGCGACGCCAGACCTCGTTCTCGATGTCCTCGATGCCGCCGACCCCGTGACGCAGCGGGCGGCGACCGCGAAGCTCGATGCGCTGAAATCGTCGGACGCCGATTTCGCCGCCACGATGGACGCAGAGGTCGGCAAGGCCAAGGCGGCGACTGCCGATCATTCCGCGGCGCAGGCTGCCGAAGCGCAGCAGTCGGGTGCGGTGAACGGGCCGCCGGTGCGGGTGATCAAGGCGCCCGCATCCGGCGAGGTGTACCGGAAGTTCGAGGCGTTCATTCTCCAGACCTTCGTCGAGACGATGCTGCCGAAGGAGTCGGAGGAAGTCTTCGGCAAGGGCACGGCCGGCGGCGTCTGGAAGTCGATGCTGGCGGAGCAGCTTGGTGCTCAGCTGGCAAAGGGCAACGGCATTGGCATTGCCAAGCAACTCGCCGCTGCGCAGCCGGCGGGGCCCGGCGTTACGGAAAAGACCGGATCATGATCCGGGAATGGGTGACAGAAGTTGAGGGGTGAATTTCCTATGCAAGCACAAGAAGGTGCGGCGGTCCTGGTGGTGGAGCAGCCGGTCGTGGACGCCGAGGCGATGACGCTGGAAGCGGCGGAAGGCGATGCGTTCTTGCCTGCGCTGCTGCCGAATCTCGGCAGTGACGTGGTCAACGACGGCACCGACGCGGCGAGATCGGACGAGGTGCGTGGCCTGCTGTCTGCGATCCGCCGGCTCGAGAACATCGTCGAAGAGGAGACGGTCGCGCTCTCGACGGGCAAGAAGATCGATTTCGACGACTTCAGTGCCCGGAAGAGCCGGAGCATGCTCGAATTCGTCCGCTTGATGCGGGCACGGATGCATCTCGGCAACGAGGTCGAGATCACCGAGGAGATCCAGCGGTTGCGCGAGAAGCTCGAGCGAAACCGTTCCATCCTCGAAATGCATTACGATGCGGTGCGCGAGGTCGCGGCCATCATCGTCAAGGCGATCAAGGAAGCCGAGTCGGACGGCACCTATACCGGCCGCACAGCACAGGACGGAAAATGATCAGACTCGTGCTGGCCGGGCTCTGGGTATGCATCCTCACCGCGGGCACGAGCTATGCCGTGGCCTATTGGAAGGAAAACGGCAGCCTGCTGCCGGCGAAGGACGAATATCTCGACGGCCTTCAGTACCAGAAGACGCGGGCGCTGAGCGTGCCAATGGTCGAGGGCGGCAGCGTGCAGGGCTACATCGTGGCGCGCTTCGTCTACACCGTTGAGGCGCGGATCATGCACCAGCTCAACGTCCCGCCGGAGCCGTTCGTCGTCGACGAGGCCTTCCGCAGGATCTATGCCGACGACCGCCTCGATTTCAGGAAGCTCGCCCGTTACGACCTTTCCATCCTCACGACGGCCATCAAGCAGCGCGTCAACGAGCGGATGCAGGCCGACGTCGTCCAGGACGTCCTGGTCGAGGACTTCAATTATGTTTCGAAGGAAGAATTCCAGCAGAAGCCGTAACTGTCGCGGCGCCGGCATCGCGAGGCCGCTGTTCCGCCATCCCTGCCGCTGATAGTGCAACGGCCTCTGCGAAGGGTACTCCGCAGAGGCCGTTGTCGTTTTTGTGGCGATGCCCTGCCGCGTCAGTTCCCGGCCGGGTACGCCGCCGGGGCGGCATGTGCCCTGTTCAGGAGGATGCCGACCTCGTCGAGTTCCTGCATCGGCACGTCGATGGTCTCGCCGGCCGGGATGTTGAGGCGGTATCCGACGTAGCGCCGGGCCACGATCGCGTCGAAGCCGAGGCGGTCGCGGAGTTTCTTGCGCAGTTTGCTGACGTGGCTCTCGATCACGCTCTCGTCGAAGGTCGACTCGAAGATGCCGTAGACCGCGTTGAAGATCTGCGTCTTGGTGATCCACTTGCCGTGGTTGCTGACCATATATTCGAGAATGCGCAGCTCGCGGCGGGGCAGGGTGAGAGCGTGGCCCGCGATCTCGGGGTCACGTCCGTTGAAGAAGACCTGGATCCTGGTCTCGCAGGGCCTCGGTAGCTCGCCCACCCGGCGGCGCGCGATTGCGGCCGTTCGGGCGAGGATCTCGCGCAGGTGAATCGGCACGTGGACGACGTCGTCGACGCCCGATTCGAACAGCTCAAGCGTGTTCTTGAGCATCTTCTGGCCGCTCATGGCGATGATGGGCGCCGAGGAACGCTTGCGCATCGCCCGCGGCAGGCTTCCGCGGGCATCGCAGTCCCCGAGGAGAAAGGCGTCGACCGCCGCCAGATCCGGTTCACTCGCAGATTGCAGCCAGTCCCAGAATTCTCCGGAGGAGAAGCCGATCGACGATACACCTTCGCGAACGAGCCCTCCAACGTAGCTGTTCGTGACGCTCTCGCGATCATCAACGATAATATACATTAGTCTTTCGCCCCTGTTTCGCACTTGTTGCGGCCGGATGGTTGTTGTGATGCCCGGCTCGGCAACCATGCTGTTTGACGATATTTCCCATCCCGCGAACCGTTGTTATGGTTTCGATATTCGCGGGCAGCCCTACGCATTCAGTGCCTGCGTGTGCAGGCCTGCTACTTCGACTCGATACTGAACGCTTACTGCGTGAGGCTCGGCGGGTGTCTTACGGATCACCTCGCGGAGCGGATTGAGACAGACCTAGAACAGTTGCGCCAACTTGCCGATTGCGTCCGAACGCACCTGAACCGTGTCGATCTCCTCGCCAACTGGCGAGAATCACTTGAGTAGGACCGTAACAATTGCCGATTTCCGATCAAGCGCGCGCAACAAAGCGGTTGCTATGCGTGTTTGATGCTGTTGATTCGTTTCTGGTTGTTTCTTTGTATATTCGACCGCATCAATTGATTTGATAATCGAACTAGTTTTGCACCGTAGCGTTTCTAAAGTTCCGCATCCCCGCGTAATCACAGCTATTTTGTGCGGTGCTGCGGGTCATGCGCACAATGGGGTTTTCAACCCGGGATTGACTCTCCTGCTGGGGTTTCCCCATGCGACAATTCGACTCATGTACGGCGCGTCGACTCCAGCTTGGCGAAATCTTGGCGAGTGTGTGTCTTTCGAGTCGCACTCTCGCCACGTCCATGACGCTTTTGACTCATGCGACGTCGCATCGGGCGCGATGAAAAGTTTTCGCTGCGCACGTTTCAGGCAAGCTTCGGCAAATAACTTCACCGTTCGATAGATCGAACCGAACGGAGCATTTTCACATGTTGTCCGATGGACAAGCTCGTCCCAACGCGACCGCTGATGTTTCCGCGGCGGCGAAGCCGGCTCCGGATGCGCGCGATACAAGCACGGCACAGACGGCCAAGCCCGCTGCAAGCGCGAAGCGTGTGTCGGCTGCGGCGAACGACGAGACTCTGGCGAAAGAGGCGCTCGAGGGCCTGAAGCGTATTCGCGCCAAGGCGCGCCTCGACAAGATGGCGATACCGAAGCCTGCGCCGACGGTGATGAAGCCGGCCGTGATCGTGGCCAAGCCGCCGCCGCCGCGTCCGACATGGGTCGCGCCGCTCGCAACATTGGCGGTCGCTGCGATCCTGGTGGTCTGCGCCTGCACCGGCGTGATCGCCTATCTCACCACGCAGCCCGCCCAAAGCAACGTTGCCGCCAATACGGAGATCAGGAATCTGCGCGAGACTGTCGCGCTGCTGCGCAAGCAGGTGTCAGGCGTGTCCGAAAATCTCGACGGCCTGCGCACCGCGGTCGATCAGTCGAGCAAGGCGACCAACGATCGCTTCGGCAGGTTCGCCGAGAATCTGGATCGTATCGAGCGGGTGAGCTCGTCCTCGACGGTGAAGCTGGACAAGCTCGCCCAGGCTCAGGCCCAAGTGCCGGCACCGGCGGCCGTCGCCTCGCAGCCGCCCTCGCAGACGATGCCGATGATGGCCTCGGTTGCCGCGCCCGAGATCACGGGTTCGGTTCCTCCGTCGGCGCCGCGCAAGGTGGTCAAGGGCTGGTCGGTCCGTCAGGCCTATGAAGGGATTGCGATCCTGCAAGGTCCGAACGGCGTCATCGAGGCTGTGCTTGGACAGCAGGTCCCCGGCCTTGGCCGCATCGAAGAGATCAAGAACGAGAACGGCCGTCTGGTCGTGGAGTCCAGCGGCGGCGTCATCTACTCGTCACGCAAGGCGACGCCGTGATCGAGGGCCGTCTCCTATTGGCGATGATGCTCGAAGCTGGTGCATAGCAGATCGATCTCCGCCTCGGCGATCGGCGCGCGAAACAGGCGGCAGCTGAACTCGGCGGCGCCGGGCTTGCCGTCCGTGGCGGTGCGATCTTCGCGCAGGAAGATGCATCGCTTGCAGACGTCGGTATGGTGCCGCTGCTCGGCCGCGTCCGCCTGATCGAGCACGTGCCGGAGCGTATCGCGAAAGCGGATCTTGGCCTCGTCGTCGAGGACGGCGATCGGCTCGAGGAGAACGCTGATGGGGTCGCGCACCAGGAACTTCTTGCCCTGCTGCGTCACGCTCAGCGTCACCGATCGCTTGTCCGTCGCGGAGCGCTTTCGCTCCAGATACCCGAGCCGCTCGAGCTCGCCGATGATGAAAGAGGCGGTGCCGCGCGTGGTGCCGACGTAGCTCGCGAGCGCCGAGGGCGTCCGCGAGAAACGGTTGGCGCGGGAGAGAAAGCGCAGGGCCATCCATTCGCGGTCGCGCAAGCCATGCTTGGTGCCTTCGAACCACAGGATGCGGGCCATCTGTCCCAACAATTCAATCGCTTCGCGAGCTAAAATCATTTCAGTTCCAGGTCGGACAAGCTTTATTCAATTGAGCCTTTGGTAGCGCAATCTGGGTGGACGAGAATGAAGTTCTCGGGCGATTCTTCGTCCGTTGCCGGATGGAAGGACCGCGCTCGGGAAGTTGCATCCGTTGTGCAGATGGAACTTCCGGCCGTGGAACTAGAGCGTCACACAGAAAGTTCGAGTAAATCGCACGGCTCAACTCTCTGAAAATTTCAATCAAATCACGAGAGCTTGCGCGTGAATTGACGGTGATGTGCGACGCCTGAGCAACATGATGTGTCATTGTCGCCACTGCGAGGCCCATTTGTTGCGGCCTGGAGTTTCGAATACGCAAAAGGGCGCATCACCGGCAACGCCTGGCGATGTGGCTGGCCGGGAGAGAACCCTCTCTTTCGGTTAATGGATGTTGCGACGCAATGCAGCCAGACGGTTAAGTCCGGCAAACGAGCGAATCCAGGGAGTCAAAGTGTCGTTGGGAATTGAGCAAGCGGCGCCGTTCAACGTCAAACGAGCAGCATTCGCAGCCACCATCGGCAACATGCTCGAATTCTACGACTTCATTACCTACAGCTTCTTCGCCATCCAGATCGGCCATAGCTTCTTCCCGACCGGAAGCGAGTACGGCAGCCTGATGCTGTCGCTGGCGACGTTCGGGGCCGGCTTCGTGACGCGACCGATCGGCGGGATCGTGCTTGGCATCTATTCCGACCGGATCGGCCGGCGGCCCGCCATGCTGCTGAGCTTTGCGTTGATGGGAGCTGCGATCCTGACCATCGCGCTTACGCCGTCCTATCGCATGATCGGCGTCGCCGCGCCCATCATTGTGATTGCGGCGCGCATGGTGCAGGGCTTCGCCCTTGGCGGCGAGGTCGGACCGACCACCGCCTATCTCCTCGAGATTGCCCCGCCCGAGCATCGGGCGCTGGTCGTGGCATGGCAGCCGGCGAGCCAGGAGATCGCGGCGACAGCCGGCGCGCTGGTCGGCGTCATCCTGAGCACGACCATGGCGCCGGAGATGCTGGACTCCTACGGCTGGCGGGTGGCGTTCCTGATCGGGGCCGTCTGCCTGCCGTTCGGGCTCTGGATGCGGCGGACACTGCCCGAGACGATTCCGCATGCCGATGCCGGTGTCGCAGCGAAAGAGCGCACGGGTCACCTCTCGCAGGCCCGACGTCACCTCGGCATCATCGCGCTGGCCTTGATGATCCTGGCCAGCGGCACGATCTCGACCTATGTCACGCAATACATGACGACCTATGCGCAGAATACCCTGCATGTGTCGTCGACACTGGCTTTCGCCGTGTCGCTCGTCAGCAACGGCATTCAGTTCGTCGGCGCACTGGTCGGCGGATGGCTCGCCGATCGTCTCGGCCGTAAGCCGATCATGATCTGGCCGCAGCTCGCAACGCTCCTGCTCACCTATCCGACCTTCCTGTGGATCGTCCATGCACCGGGCGCGCTGTCGCTCCTGATCGGCTTCGGCGTGCTATCGATCATCGGCTCGCTGCCGTTCACCGCGTTCTATGCGACCTTCACCGAAGCGCTGCCCCAGAACATCCGTGGAGGCGTGTTCGCGACCGTCTACGCGGTGGCGATCGCGAGCTTCGGAGGTACGGCGCAGCTCGTGGTCACCTGGCTCCTCCACGTCACCGGCAATCCGCTGGCGCCGGCCTGGTACCTCCTGCTTGCGGCGATCGTCGGACTTGTCGCAATGAGCCTGATGCCCGAAACGGCGCCGGTGAAAAAACGTCAGGGCCTGGCCTGAACGCGGACATGCTCGCAGGCTGGTGATTTGCGTTTCGCCTGCAATTATCGGCGAATGCGCCGCCTGAGGAATCAGGGCCAAGCATCAGGAAGGATCGACCGATGAGCTTCGAAACTACGATGACATCCGACGTCGTCGGCCTGACGAAAGTTGCCCCGGTCTCGCGCCGCGGATTCATGAGCGCCACCGCGGCCGTCGCTGCCGGCTACTCGCTTGCGGCCGGTCCGGTCCGTGCCGAAATCATCACGACAGATACGGGCGGCCTCCAGGCTGGCGACGCCAGGATCAAGGTCGGGTCCGAAGAGATGCCTGCCTATTTCGCGCGCCCGGCCGGCAACACCAAGGCGCCGGTGATCATCGTGGCGATGGAGATTTTCGGCCTGCACGAATACATCAAGGATGTGACACGGCGCCTCGCCAAGCTCGGCGCGTTCGCGGTCGCGCCCGACTATTACTTCCGCAAGGGTGTCGACCTCACCAAGGTCACCGACATCAAGGATCTGCTGCCGGTCGTCAATGCCAAGCCGGACGCCGAGCTGCTGTCCGATCTCGATGCGACGGTGGCGTGGGCGGGATCGCGAGGCGGCGACACCACGAAGCTCGGCATCATCGGCTTCTGCCGGGGTGGCCGCAATGTCTGGGAATACGCCGCCCACAGTGGCACCCTCAAGGCTGGTGTCGCGTTCTACGGTGCGCCGGTCGATCCCGCCAATCCGGTGTGGCCGAAGAGCCCGCTTCAGCTCGCCCCCGACATGAAGGCGCCGGTGCTCGGCCTCTATGGCGGCGCCGATACCGGCATTCCCGTGGCCCAGGTCGAGCAGTTCAAGGCGACGCTCGAGCAGGACAAGAAGATCGCCGAATTCAAGATCTATCCGCAGGCGCCGCACGGCTTCCATGCCGACTATCGCGGCAGCTATCGCAAGGATGCGGCGGAAGATGCCTGGAAGCAGGCCCAGGCCTGGTTCAAGAAGTACGGCGTGCTGAGCTGACGCCAGATTCGAAAAGGGCGGCCTGAGCGGCCGCCCTCTCTGTTCCAGAGCGCCGGTCTCACTTCACCATCGCGCCATAGACGATGTCCTGCACCTGCTCGCGATAGTATTTCCTGAGTTCGCCCGGCGCCGCCGTTCCCACCACCACGACGAGACGCTCCTTGGGATCGCAGAAGAACTGCGTCCCGTAGGCGCCATTCCAGCTGAACTCGCCGGGATTGCCGGGGACCGACGACAGCCCTTCGCTGGTCCGGACCGCGACCGCGAGACCAAAGCCGAAGCCGGCGCGATGCGGCTCGATGTTCGCCACGTTGTTCTTGATCTCGGGACCGAGGTGGTTGGTCGTCATGTGATGCACGGTCTTCGGGGAAAGAATGCGCTGGCCGTCGAGCTCGCCGCCGTTGAGGAGCATCTGGCCGAAGCGGATGTAATCGCCCATCGTCGCGAACGAGCAGGCGCCGCCGCAGTCGAACTTGGTCGGGGTGTCCAGCAGCTTGATGGCTTGCGGCTTGCCGGTCAGCGGATCGTTGGCAAACGGGCGGGCGAGGCGAGGGCGCTGTGCGTCGGTCGGGTGGAAAGTCGCGTCCTTCATGCCGAGCGGCTGCCACACATTGGCGGCGAGATAGTCGCCGAGCCTCTGCTCGCTCACCTTCTCGACGACGGCGCCGAGCACGTCGATCGAAAAACCGTATTCGAACTCAGTCGAGGGCTGATGCGCCAGCGGCAGTTTTGTGATGCGGTCGATGAAGGCGTCAGTGTCGCCTTCCACCGCCGGGGCGACGCCATCGGGGTATTGCCGCGCCACCGGGCTCGATGAGTCCGGGCGGCCGCCATACATCAATCCGGATGTGTGCCGGTAAAGATCGTGGATGAAGATCGGCGACGCCTGCGGCTCGAGCTTGAGCGAGCCATCGGCCCCGGTCGCGCCGACCTTCATGTCGGCAAAGCCGGGATAGTAGTCGGACAGCTTGGCCTGGAGCGGCAACTGGCCTTTCTCCATCAGCGTCAGGCCGGCGACCGCCGCCATCGGCTTGGTCATCGAGGCCAGCGCGAAGATCGCGTCGACCGGCATCGGCGTGCCCTTGTCGGGATCGAGCATGCCGTAAGCCTTGTAGTGCACGAGCTTGCCGTCCCGCGCCACCGCGACGACGGCGCCGGGGACGCGCTTGGCGGCGATCTCGCGCGCGAAGAAGCTGTCGAGCCGCGCGAGACCCTGCTTCGAGAAACCGGCGTCATCAGGGTTGGCTTCGGGCAGCGGTGCGGCGCGCGCCGCACCGAACGTGATGACGGCAGCCGCCGTCGCGATCATGGCGATCGTCTTGTTCATTGCATCCTCCCAAGGCGAGCTCGTTCTGTGGTGGCTCGCCGAGCGGCTAGATCACGGCTGCGCCTGAGCGAAGTCAAGCGCGGGCGGGGCATGTCTGGGGCGCGTAGGAGATAACCGGAACCTATCGTCCTTGCCCGGTGCGCCACAACGCATCCAGGCCATGCCGATAGGTCGGATGGGCAAGCGTGACACCGAGCTCGTGCTTCAGTTTCGCGTTGGAGACCCGGGCACTGCTGGCATAGAAGCTGCGGGCCATCGCCGACATCTCGGCGGTCTCGAACGGCTCTTCGGGCGGCGGCGCAAGGTCCATCAGCTTCGCCGCATAAGCGATCACATCCTGCGGCGGCGCCGGCTCGTCGTCGCAGACGTTCCAGGTGCCGCCGTCACCGTGCTTCACCGCGGCCATGATCGCGCTCGCGATGTCGTCGGCGTGGATGCGATTGAAGACCTGTCCCGGCTTGATGATGCGCCGGGCTGTCCCCGCCCGCAGCGTCACCAGCGCGTTGCGGCCGGGACCGTAGATGCCCGCAAGCCGCAGGATCGCGACATCGCCGCGCGCCGCCGCGGTCCAGGCTTGCTCCGCCGCAACGCGCGTGCGCGTGCGGTCGAGGGTGGCCTGCGGCGGCGTGCTCTCGTCCACCCAGCGGCCTGCGTGATCGCCATAGACGCCGATGGTGGAGAGATAGACGATCTTCCGCCGCCGGCCCGCGAGCGCGTCGGCAAAGGCCGTAACGGCGGGGTCGCCCGCGCTGCCGGGCGGGATCGATATGAGAAGGACATCGGCGTCGCGGACTCGTTCGACCACCTCGCGGGCCGGACTGCTGCCGGAAAAGGCGTGCATCTCGATGCCGGCAAGGTCGTTTCGCTTGCCGGGACCGCGCACGGTGCCGGCGATATGCGAGAAGGCGCCGCCGAATTGGCCGACGAAATGCCGGGCACTGTAGCCGAGGCCAAGAATGAAGAGCCGCATGCGTCTGCCGTGCTGAAGTTCCCGCTCGCGCGAGCTGCGCGCCGTTCGCTCATAAGGGATTTTTGGGTCCGGCAAAAGATATTGCAATTTTACTCGCCGGCCAGGGCAGGCGATGCTCGCTTGTCAGGAGGGAGGCGTCGGTCATGCAGGCAGAAGCGCCGGCCGCAGTGCCATGCGGTGCCGCGGAGTTGATCGGGCGCGCCGCCGCGCTGATCTTCGATGTCGACGGTACGCTGGCCGAAACCGAGGAGCTGCATCGGCAGGCCTTCAACCATGCCTTCGTTCGCCACGGTCTCGACTGGCAGTGGGATCGGGCCGTCTACAAGGAGCTGCTGCGTGTCACCGGCGGCAAGGAGCGCATGCGCGCCTTTCACGCGAGGCTGCAGGTCGCGCCGCCATTGCCGAATGCCGATATCGCAGCCCTTCACCGCATCAAGACCGCGCATTACGCCGAGCTGATCGAAACCGGCTGCTGCCCCTTAAGGCCCGGTGTGGCGGACCTGCTCACCGCCGCGAAGGCCCGCGGCCAGCGGCTCGCGATCGCGACCACCACCTCGCACGGCAACATCGATGCGCTGTTGTCGCAAGCGCTGGGAACGCGCTGGGCGGCGGATTTTGATGCGGTCGTCGCCGGCGACGATGTCCGCCACAAGAAGCCGGCGCCGGATGTCTATCTGGAAACCCTGGCGGGGCTGAAGCTGGGCGCAGCCGACTGCGTCGCGATCGAGGATTCCCGCAACGGTCTGATCGCGGCCTCGCGGGCGAACATTCCGGTGCTCATCACCAGGAGCATGTTCTTTCGGGACGATGATTTCAGTGCGGCGCAGGTCGTGCTGGACGATTTGTCGGAACTCGGGGGCTCAAGACAAAAAACTGAAAAACAACCCCATGCACAGTAGAAAGCGCCCGCCGCCCCGCCGCGGTCAGTGGACGCGGTGGCTCGCCCTATCGTCTTCAGCCTGCTCGACAATCTGCGCGATTGGGCTCGACTGATGGTGCACCAGCCGCCAGCCGTCGCCGACACGCCGAAAATGGTTGGCCGCGGCCAATGCGGTGCCGTCGACGATCTCGATGCAGAGCACGCGCGCGCTGTCGCCGTCGACGATCGCCTGCGGTTCGGCGCAAGCGATCTGCGGCCGCTCGGGATTTTGCAGGATGTCGCGCCAGCTGCCGATCACCGTGGCCCGGCCGATGATGGCCGGCCAGCCGGGATGGATGCAGGAAATGGCGTCGTCATCCGCCCACATCCGCTCCATTTCGTCGAAGTCGCCCGTTGAAAAGGCGGCGTAGAAGGCCGCGTTCGCGGCGATGACCTTATTGTCCTTTGCCATGCCTCTCGGGTGGGGCAATGGCAGGCAAAAATCAAGCGCGACTTCCGTCCGACTTTGCGTTCGATTTGGACCGCAGTGCAGCATTGCCTGCTTTGTGGTCACGCCGAGACAAGTGTCTCCACCGTCCGCCGCGCACCATCCTTATAAAGACGGCCGAGCGCCGTGGTCAGGGCCTCGCGCAGGCGCGGCTCGGTGCCCAGCGGTCCGAACACCTTCTCGACCCCGAGCAATGCGGGCGCGAGCCGTTCGGCGACGGGACCCGCCTCGCGCGCCAGCGCGGCGAACTCGGCGGCGAGCGGATCGCGAACGTCGATGGCGCGGCCCTGCTCGTCGCGTGCGGTGACGTAACGCATCCAGCCGGCCACCGCGAGCGCATGCGTCGCGATCGGCAGGTCTTTGTGCAGGCGATCCTGCATCGCGCCGAGCAGGCGCTGCGGAAGCTTTTGCGAGCCGTCCATCGCGATCTGCCAGGTGCGGTGATGCAGCGCCGGATTGGCGAAGCGCTTGAGCAGTGAGGCGCGATAGGCGGCGAGATCGGTGCCAACAGGCATCGTCAGCGTCACCGCGGCCTCTTCCATCACCTGCGCGGCGAGACGGGCGAAATGCGGATCCAGCATGGTGTCGGCGATGGTCTCGTAGCCTGCGAGATAGCCGAGATAGGCCAGCGCCGAATGGCTGGCGTTGAGCAGCCGCAGCTTCATCAGTTCGAACGGCTTGACGTCGGTGACGAGCTCGACGCCGGCGGCGGCGAAATCGGGCCGCCCCGCCGTGAAGCGGTCCTCGACCACCCATTGCGTGAACGGCTCGGTCATCACAGGCCAGGCATCGCGCATGCCGAGCGCGTTCGAGACCGCATCCCGGTCGGCGTCCGTCGTCTCCGGCACGATGCGGTCGACCATGGTCGACGGGAAGGCGGTGCTATCCGCGATCCATTTGCCGAGGTCCTTCGACCGGAGTGCGGCGAACTGCGTCACGATCCGCTGCACGGTGTGGCCGTTGGCGGCGAGGTTGTCGCAGCAGAGCACGGTGAAGGGCGCTAGCCCCTGTGCGCGCCGGCGCGCCAGTGCGGCGACGATGAAGCCGGGCGCGGAGCGCGGCGCGTCAAGATTGTTGAGATCGTGCACGACATCCGGATGCCGCTCGTCGAGATCGCCGGTCTGCGGCGTGTGGCAATAGCCCTTTTCGGTGACCGTCAGCGAGACGATGCGAATGGCGGGATCGGCCATCCGATCGACCAGTGCTGCCGGCTTCTCGCGCGCGACGACGCTGTCGAGCAGCGCGCCGATGACGCGGTGCTCGGTGCCTTCGGCGGCACGTACGGCGACAGTGTAGAGATGATCCTGCGGGGCGAGGGCGTCGCGCGTATCCGGGCTGCGCAGGCTCGCGCCGACGATGCCCCAGGACGAGCCGCCTGCGGCAAGGCAGTCGTCGATGACGACGGCTTGGTGCGCACGATGAAAGGCGCCGAGGCCCAAATGCACGATGCCGGGCGTAACGCGCGAACGGTCATAGGCCGGGCGGCGGATGGCCGGCGGCAGCCGGTCGAGATTGGCGCTGCCAAGGCGCATGGTCGTCTCTCCCTGTGTTTGGCCGCTGCTTGACATGGCGCCTGTCCTCGGTCAATGCTTCGGTCAATTGGTAAGACCAATTTTCCAAAATTGGCGGGCCGCCGGGACGCGATGCTTCCCGGCGAGACCCTTTCGGGGAGGCCAGCGTGCCGCTGGAAGCTGTGGAGGCGAGACGGCTTTACCGCCAGGTCGCCGATCAATTGCGAAGCCTGATCGACAGCGGCGAGTACGCGGTCGGCAGCCGCTTGCCGACCGAGCGCGAGCTCGCCGAGCAGCTCAGGATCTCGCGCCCGACCGTGCGCGAAGCCCTGATCGCGCTCGAGGTCGAGGGCCGCGTCCGCATCCGCGTCGGCTCCGGCATCTATGTGATCGACCCCGCGGACGCCGCGCCCACACCGCCGGCCGCCGGTATCGAAGGCCCGTTCGAGCTGCTGCGCGCCCGCGAATTCCTGGAAGGCGCCATCGCCGAGCAGGCCGCGCGCGTGGCGACCAAGGACGATATTGCCCGCATCGATGCGTCGCTTGTCGCGATGGAGAATGTCGAGCATCCCGGCGAGGCCTCGATGGTGCACGACCGTGCCTTCCACGTTGCGATTGCCGGCAGTCTCGGCAATGCCGTGCTGGTGCGCGTAGTCGGCGAGCTGTTCGACCAGCGCCTCAATCCCTATTTCGCGCAGCTTGCGCATTACTTCGAGAGCCCAGGCACCTGGCGCACCGCGCTCGACGAGCATTGCGCCGTGCGTGACGCGATTGCGGCGCATGATCCGGACGCCGCGCGCGAGGCCATGCGCAAGCACTTAGCGCGCTCGCAGGAGCGCTTTGCGCAGAACTTTGGTGCCGAGACCGCCGCGGGATCGCCCGCGGAGCGAGGCCGGGTCGCGCGCACGCCGGCGAAACCGGCAAAACCAAAACCCGCGAAGACGCAGGCCAAGAGCGGCAGCGTGCGGCGACGATGAGATTGGGCGGCTCGTCCCGGTTTTGGGGCGGGCAAACAAGAAGCAGACTTTAGTCAGTGGAGGATAAGTCAGTGTTGAAGAAGATGACGATGGTGCTGGCGACTTCGGTCGCGGCAATGTTCGCGGCGACCAATCCCGGCATGGCGCAGACCAAGCTCAAATGGGCCCATGTCTACGAGACCTCGGAGCCGTTCCACACCGCTTCGGTCTGGGCCGCGCAGGAGATCGGCAAGCGCACCAACGGGCGCTATACCGTCGACGTCTATCCGGCCTCGCAGCTCGGCAAGGAAGCCGACATCAACCAGGGCCTCTCGCTCGGCTCGGTCGACATCATCATCTCCGGCTCGAGCTTCGCGGCCAAGAGCTTCCCGCCGATCGGCGTGACCTACTATCCCTACACCTTCCGCGACGCCGACCATCTCCTTGCCTACACCAAGAGCGACATCTTCAAAGAGCTCGCCAAGGGCTATGAGGACAAGAGCGGCCACCACATCGTCGCGGTGACCTATTACGGCGTGCGCCAGACCTCGTCGAACAAGCCGATCAAGAGCTGCGCCGATCTCAAGGGTCTGAAGATGCGCGTGCCCGACGTTCCGGCTTATCTCGCCATGCCGCGCGCCTGCGGCGCCAACACCGCGCCGATCGCGTTCGCGGAAGTCTATCTCGCGCTCCAGAACGGCACCGTCGAGGCGCAGGAGAATCCGCTGACCACGATCGAGGCCAAGAAGTTCTACGAAGTACAGAAGCACATCGTGCTGACCGGCCACATCGTCGATCACCTCAACACGGTTGTTGCGGGCGCGCTCTGGAAGAAGCTCAGCGACGAGGACAAGAAGATCTTCGCCGACGTCGCCCAGGAGGCCGCCGCGAAAGCGACCACGGAGATCAAGCAGAACGAGGCCAAGCTGGTTTCCTTCTTCAAGGAGAAGGGCCTGACCGTGACCGAAGTCGACAAGAACGAGTTCCGCGACATCGTGTTGAAGAACGTTCCGTTCGAGACCTTTGGTTATCGCAAGGCCGACTGGGAACGCATCCAGGCGGTGAAGTGACGACGTAGTCGTCATCCCGGGGCGGCTCGAAGAGCCGAACTATGGTGCGCAATTGCGCACCTGAGAATCTCGAGGTTCCGGGTCTGGTGCTAACGCACCATCCCGGAACGACGTGCTGCAAGTTTGAGGGAGTAACCCCATGTCCACCGTCGAAGTGCACCGGCAGATCACCGGGGACGAGATCGCCCACACCTTCGAGGAAGAGGCGGTGCCGAAGGTCGATCTCGGCGTCTACGCCTTCGAGGACTGGGTGGCGCTGGTGATCTTCTGGGTGATGGCGCTCGCCGTCTTCCTTCAATTCTTCACCCGCTACGTGCTCAACGACAGCTATGCCTGGACCGAGGAGATCGCGACCTACTGCCTGATCGGCGTGGTCTTCATCGGCTCCTCGATGTGCGTGCGGCTGTCGCGGCATATCCAGGTCGACCTGATCTACCGCTATCTGCCGCACGTCGTGGCGCGCGCGCTGTCCACGGCGATCGACCTGATCCGGATCGCGTTCTTCGGCTACGCCATCAAGCTGGTCTGGGTCTACATCCAGATCATCGGCGATGAATCGATGACCACGATCAATCTGCCCAAGGACTACGTCTACTACGCCGTGCTGGCTGGCTTCGTGCTGATGTTCGTGCGTTCGGTGCAGGTGGCCATACAACATTTGCGACAGGGCTACTCGATCCTCGAACGTCCCGGCGCCTACGACGGTTTTGAAGGGTAAAGTCATGCTGCTGTTGCTTGGAGGTTTCCTCGTCCTGATGCTGCTCGGCGTTCCCGTGGCGATTGCCATGGCCGCGTCGTCGCTGCTCTACATCCTGGTCAGTGGCGTGACGCCCGACGTCACGCTGGCGCAGCGCATGATCGCCGGCGTCGAGAGCTTTCCGCTGCTCGCCGTGCCGTTCTTCATCCTGGCCGGCAATCTCATGAACATCGCCGGCGTCACCGGCCGCATCTACAAATTCGCCGTCGCGCTGGTCGGCTGGATGCGCGGTGGCCTCGGCCACGTCAACATCATCGGCTCGGTGATCTTCTCCGGCATGTCCGGCACCGCGATCGCGGATGCCGCCGGTCTTGGCACCATCGAGATCAAGGCGATGAAGGACCACGGCTATTCCACCGAGTTCTCCGTCGGCGTCACTGCGGCGTCCGCCACGCTCGGGCCCATCATCCCGCCGTCGCTGCCCTTCGTGATCTACGGCATGATGGCGAACGTCTCGATCGGTGCGCTGTTCCTGGGCGGCGTCATTCCCGGCATCGTCATGACGCTGCTGATGATGGCCACCGTCACCTATTTCGCGCACAAGAACAAATGGGGCAGCGATACGCCGTTCTCCTGGCCGCAGCTCGGCTCGGCCGGCCTCGAGATCGCCATCGTGCTGGCGTTCCCGATGGCGATCTGGCTGATGGTGCTTGCGGGCATGTCGGTCAACATGGCGGTGGTCATCGGCCTCGGCACGCTGCTCCTGATCGACTGGTATTTCGACTTTTCGGCGGTAATGGCGCTGATGGCGCCGGTCATCCTGATCGGCGGCATGACGCTCGGCTGGTTCACGCCGACCGAGGCCGCGGTCGCAGCCGTGATCTGGTCGCTGTTCCTCGGCCTCGTCCGCTACCGCACCATGACCTTGAAGACGGTGGCGAAGGCGACCTTCGACACCATCGAGACCACGGCCTCGGTGCTGTTCATCGTCACAGCAGCCTCGATCTTCGCCTGGCTGCTGACGGTGTCGCAGGCAGCCCAAATGCTCTCGGACTGGATGCTCAGCATCACCCACAACAAATGGGTGTTCCTGGCGCTCGCCAACGTCCTGATCCTGTTCGTCGGCTGCTTCATCGACACCACGGCGGCGATCACCATCCTGGTGCCGATCCTGCTGCCGATCGTGCTCAAGCTCGGCATCGATCCGATCCATTTCGGTCTGATCATGACGCTGAACCTGATGATCGGCCTGTTGCATCCGCCGCTCGGCATGGTGCTGTTCGTGCTCGCCCGCGTGGCCAAGCTCTCGGTCGAGCGCACGACGGTCGCGATCCTACCCTGGCTGGTGCCGCTGATGGTCGCGCTGATCGCGATCACCTACATTCCCGAACTGACCCTCTGGCTGCCTAAATACATGGGACTCTCCAAATGACCTCGACCGCTCTCGCCGCAACCCTGTTCGGCCCCGAAGATCTGCGCATGATCGAGCATCCGCTCGACAGGCTCGCTGACGGCATGGTGCGCATCCGTTTCGGCGCCGGCGGCATCTGCGGCTCCGACATGCACTATTTCCGTCATGCCCGGACCGGCGATTTCGTCGTGAAGTCGCCACTGGTTCTTGGTCATGAGATCTCGGGCGAAGTCGTGGAGATCGCGGGTTCCGCAGCGAACCTGAAGGTAGGCGACCGTGTCGCCGTCAACCCGTCGCGCTGGTGCGGCCATTGCGTCGCCTGCCGCGAGGGCCGGCCGAATCTCTGCGAGAACATCTACTTCATGGGCTCGGCCTCGAAGACGCCGCACATGCAGGGCGGTTTCGCGAACTATTTCGACGCAGTCCCCGCGCAATGCGTGAAGATTCCCGACCATGTGTCCTATCAGGCTGCGGCGCTGGCCGAGCCACTCGCGGTTTGCCTGCACGCGGTGGCGCGCGCCGGCAACATCGAGGGCAAGCGCGGCATCATCTTCGGTGCCGGCCCGATCGGGCTTTTGACCATGCTCGCCGCACATCGTGCCGGCATGGCCGACATCACGGTGGCGGACATCGCGCCGGCGCCGCTCGCCTTTGCGACCAGGCTCGGCGCCTCGCATGTCGAGAACGTCTCGGCCGGCGAGGAAGGACTGAAGGCACAGGCCGCATCGCGTCCCTATGACGTTGCGTTCGAGGTCTCGGGCACCGCCGCGGGCCTTGCCAGTGCGATCGGCATCGTCAGGCGCGGCGGCATTGTGGTGCAGATCGGCAATCTGCCGGGCGGCCAGATTCCAACGCCGTCGAATGCGGTGATGGCCAAGGAGATCGACCTGCGCGGCTCGTTCCGCTTCGGCTTCGAGTTCATGACCGCGGTGGAACTGATCGGCGCCGGCAGCGTCGACGTGCTGTCGCTGGTCACCGCCGAGCGGCCGCTGTCGACCGCGCCGGACGCACTGCGGCTGGCACTTGACCGCTCGCAGAGCGTCAAGGTCGTGCTGACCGCGAACTGATTGGAGTGATCACATGATGCTCGAGGGATGGCGCTGGTACGGTCCGGATGATCCGGTGTCTTTGGACGATGTCAGGCAAGCCGGGGCGACGGATATCGTCTCGGCGCTGCATCAGGTGCCGATCGGCGAAGCCTGGACACGCAAGGCGGTCGAGGAGCGCAAGAACTTCATCGAGCACGGCCAGCCCGGCCGTTCGCAACTGACCTGGTCGGTGGTGGAGTCGATTCCGATCCCCGACGACGTCAAGCGGCTCGGGGCTAAGGCGACGGCCTCGATCGAGGCGTGGATCGCGAGTCTCGAAGCGGTGGCCGCAGCCGGCATCAAGATCATCTGCTACAATTTCATGCCGGTGGTGGACTGGTGCCGCACCGATCTGGAGTGGGAGCTGCCGAACGGCGCCCGCGCCATGCGCTTCGACCAGGACCGCTTTGCCGCGTTCGAGCTGCATATCCTGAAGCGCCCCGCCGCCGTGCAGGAATACTCCCCCGAGCAGCAGGCGCGTGCGAAAAAGCTGTTCGAGAAGATGAGCCAGGCCGATATCGACTATCTCGTCATGGTCATCGCCAGCGCGCTGCCGGGCTCGACCACCGAGCCGATGACGATCCCGCAATTCCGTGACCGGCTGGAGACCTATCGCGACATCACGCCAAAGATCCTGCGGCAGCATCTCGCCGAGTTCCTGGGCCGCGTCACGCCGGTCGCCGAGCAACTCGGCGTGTCCCTGACGCTGCATCCCGACGATCCGCCGCGCCCGCTGTTCGGTCTGCCGCGCATTGCCTCGACCGCCGACGACTATCAGGCGCTGTTCGATGCCGTGCCGTCCAAGGCCAACGGCATCTGCCTGTGCACGGGCTCGCTCGGCGTGCGCGCCGGGAACGATCTGCCTGCGATGGCCGAGCGCTTCGGACCGCGCATTGCGTTTGCGCATCTGCGCGCGACCAAGCGCGAGGCCGACGGCCTGTCCTTCTACGAGTCCGACCATCTCGACGGAGACGTCGACATGGTCGCGGTGCTGAAAGCGCTGTTGAAGGAGAACGCACGGCGCTCACCCGACAAGAGAATCGTGTTCCGTCCCGACCACGGCCATCGTATGCTCGACGATCTCGCCGCCACCAAGCGCACCAATCCCGGCTACACCGCGATCGGCCGCCTGCGCGGCCTCGCCGAACTCCGTGGCGCGATCAGGGCGATCGAGCATCGATAGGAGACCGGCGGCGCCATCAGGCGAGAGATCGCCGCGATGGCGACGGCTGACAGCATCGGCGGCGCGATGGCAAGATGATCGACGCGCAGAACATGCCGTGAGCGGAGTTGAGAAATGCGCCTGACACAGTGTCATAATTTCCACGATTTTCGGCGGCTGGCGCGCCGCCGACTGCCCGGTCCGATCTTCGACTACATCGATGGCGCGGCCGACGATGAGACCACCCATCGCCGCAACAGCGCGAGCTTCGAGCATTGCGACCTTCTGCCCAACGTGCTGCGCGGCGTGCAGGACGTCGATCTCTCGGTCACCATCATGGGCCAGAAGCTCGCGCTGCCGTTCTACTGCTCGCCGACCGCCCTGCAGCGCCTGTTCCATCATGAAGGCGAGCGTGCCGTCGCCGCTGCCGCGGCGAGCTACGGTACCATGTTCGGCGTCTCCTCGCTGGGCACGGTGTCGCTCGAGGAATTGCGCAAGGCCCACGACACGCCGCAGGTCTATCAATTCTATTTCCACAGGGATCGCGGTCTCAACCGCGCCATGATGCAGCGCGCCAAGGACGCTGGCGTCGAGGTGATGATGCTGACGGTCGACAGCATCACCGGGGGAAATCGCGAGCGTGATCTGCGCACCGGCTTCAGCATTCCCTTCCGCCTGACGCCTGCGGGCATGTTGCAGTTCGCGATCAAGCCGATGTGGGGCATCCAGTATGTCAGCCACGAGAAATTCAGGCTCCCTCAGCTGGAAGAGCATGTCGACATGAGCGGCGGCGCCATGTCGATCGGTCGCTACTTCACTGAAATGCTGGATCCCGCGATGAACTGGGACGATGTCGCGGAGATGGTGCGGACCTGGAACGGCCCGTTCTGCCTGAAGGGGATCATGTCGGTGGAAGACGCGCGCCGCGCGGTCGATATCGGTTGTGCCGGGATCGTCCTTTCCAATCATGGTGGCCGCCAGCTCGACGGCTCCCGCTCGGCTTTCGATCAGCTCGCCGAAATCGTCGATGCCGTGGGCGACCGCATCGACGTGATGATGGACGGCGGCATCCAGCGCGGAACGCATATCCTGAAAGCGCTGTCGCTCGGGGCCAAGGCGGTCGGGCTTGGACGATACTATCTCTATCCGCTCGCCGCCGCCGGCCGGCCCGGTGTCGAACGAGCCCTCGGCCTGCTGCGGGCCGAGCTCGTGCGCGATCTGAAGCTGATGGGATGCACGTCGATCAGCCAGCTATCGCGCGCCAATCTGCGCTTCCGGCCCGGGTAGCGCGCCGTGATCGTTCGGCCTCAATAGCAGGCGGCCATCGCGCCGAGTTTCGGATAGAGCCGGTCGATCGCGGCGATCTCGCTTTTCATCTGTGCGATGATCCAGTCGCGGATCTCGGCGGCGATGGGGCGCATCGGCCGGTTGCGCGGCGGCAGGAATTCGCAGATGCGACGCGTGGTAGTGAGCGTTTCGGAGGCCGGCACCAGCGCGCCGGTCAGGAGCCAGTGCGAGGCCACCGTCAGCCAGCCGAGCGCGATGCCCTGGCCGAGCAGGGCGGCCTGCATCACGACGGCATAGTCGGTGAAGCTCAGCGCCTTGGCCGCACCGCGGCGGCCGGTGAGAAGCGAGGCGTAATCCGCGGCCCAGTCGCCCGGCGTCTCGGCGAGGCGAATGATGGTGTTGCCTTCAGCGGGATCGGTCTCGCCGAGATAGCCAGGGCTGCACATCGGCAGCATGACTTCCTTCATCACCAGCGTGCCGCCGGATGACGGCTCGTCGCGGTCACGGAAGCGCATGCCGAGGTCGACATTCTCCACGGGTCCGCGCAGCGCGCCGGAGATGAGCTGGAAGCGCAGATCGACCTCGGGAAACTGCTTCTGGAGCTTGTCGATGCGCGGCATCAGCCAATGCGTGGTGAAGGCGGAGGAGACCGACAACGTCACCGTCTCGGTGCCCTTGCGGCGCCGCTCGATCTCGACGAGCCCGGTCTCGATGCTGCGAAAGCCTTCGAGCACGCGGCGATAAAGCAGCTCGCCTTCCTCGGTGAGCACCGCGCGCCCCGCAGTGCGGTCGAACAGGCGGACGCCGAGATGCTCCTCGAACTGTCCGAGCATTCGGCTTACCGCCGGCTGCGTGACGTTGAGCTCGGCTGCTGCCGCCGTGAAACTGCCATTGCGCGCCGCCGCGTCGAAGACGAACAGGGCGTTACTGGAGGGCAGCATCCGGCGCAGCTCGGGCATAACGCCATGTTATGGACGCGGTGAGAATTTGGCAATTGCCGAGTTTTGCCAAGTCTGGTGTCATTGGCATCACAGCCTAAAGACAGGGCTTGCGAACGAAGATTTGGTGCGGTGCACGCTTCGGCCGTGAGTGCCCAAAATTCCTGTCTATAAAGCAGGCTTATGGCGCGCAGTGAGGCACGCCATTGCAGGGAACGAGGCGAGGTCGATCGTTGGACAAACGAGCGGAAAGCGTCGAGATCAGGTCCGCGAGCAAGGCGTACGGCGCCGTTCGCGCTCTCGACGACGTTTCGCTCAATGTCGGCGCCGGCGAATTCGTCTCGCTGCTCGGGCCCTCCGGCTCCGGCAAGACCACGCTGCTTGGAATTCTCGGCGGCTTCATCCTGCCGTCGAGCGGAACCATCCTGTTCGGCGGCCGTGACGTCACTTGGATGCCGCCGCACAAGCGCGACATCGGCGTAGTGTTCCAGAACTACGCGCTGTTCCCGCATATGAGCGTCGGCGAGAACGTCGCCTTTCCCCTGCGCGCACGGCGCCTGCCGAAAGCGAACTGGCTCGACAAGGTGCGCGCAGCGCTCGCGATGGTCGGTCTCGCCGGCTATGAAGGGCGCGGCATCGCGCAGCTCTCCGGCGGCCAGCGCCAGCGCGTGGCGCTTGCGCGTGCGATGATCTTCGAGCCGCGCCTGATCCTGATGGACGAGCCGCTCTCCGCGCTCGACAAGCAGCTCCGCGAATCCATGCAGATCGAGCTGCGCGCGCTGCACCGGCGCATCGGCGCCACCATCATCTACGTCACCCACGACCAGCGCGAGGCGCTGACCATGAGCGACCGCGTCGCCGTGATGAAGGACGGCCGGCTGATCCAGATCGACGCGCCCGAGCCGCTGCACGATCATCCCGCGGATTCCTTCGTCGCGAGCTTCATCGGGGAGGCGACGATGCTGCCGGTTCGCCGCGTCGATGCCTCCAGCGTCGCGCTCGGCAATGCGCTGCTGCGCAGCGCCCGCGCCATTCCCTCAGGCGATGCCCTGATGCTCGCCGTGCACAGCGAAAAGCTCTTGATCGACGACGGCGCGCAGGATGCCGCCTGCAACCGGCTGACCGGGACGGTCACCGACATCGTCTACCAGGGCGAGAGTCTCCGCATCTTCCTGGCGCTCACCGATGGCATCGCGCTCAGCCTGCGCCAGCCGAGCTATCACCAGGCCTACAGCCGCATCCCGCCGCTCGGCGGCAGCCTCACCGTGACCCTTCACCCCGAGGACACCATCGTTGTCCCCAGGGCGGGGGACTGAACTCAAGCCTTGTTCAACCGAGAGAAGAAACCAAAGATGTCGTCAGCAGCCTCGTTCAGCAATTTCAAGGTTCTCACCTTCGACGTCGTCGGCACCTTGATCGATTTCGAGACCGGCGTGCTCTCCGCGGTGCGCAAGATCTCCGGCAAGTCGCCGGCCGAGCTCAGCGACGAGCAGATCTTCGAGCCCTACAAGCGCGGCCGCGACAAGCATTACGAGCGCTCGAGCGAGGCGATGTTCCATGTCTATCGCCATCTCGCCAAGGAGCTCGGACTTCCCTCCGACGATGCGTCCTGCGACGTGTTCCAGCTCTCGGTGCTGCGCTGGGGGCCGTTCGCGGATTCGGTCGAGGCGCTGAAGCGCCTGCGCACGAAGTTCCGGCTGGTGGCGATGACCAATGCGGACCGCGTCGCGCTCTCCTGCTACGCGCACGCGCTCGGCAATCCCTTCGACGACACCGTCTGCGCCGACGATACCGGCGTTGCCAAGCCGAACCCGGAGTTCTTCGCCTACAACAAGGGGCGCCAGTCCGCCTTCGGCTACAAGCAGTCCGACATTCTGCACGTCGCGCAGAGCCAATACCACGACATCGGGATCGCGCGAAAGCTTGGCTACAAGGTGTGCTGGATCGAGCGCCGCCAGGGCATCGCCGGTTTCGGCGGCACGCCGGCTGTGGAGACGCTGACGAAGCCGGACTTCCACTTCCCGACACTGAAGGCGCTGGCGGACGCGGCGATCGGACCGGCGGCTTAAGGCATGAGCGGCGGCATGACACGGGACTGGAGCGCACTGCCATCGGCCAACTCGCTGTGGGAAGCCACGGCGGAGCCGGCGCGCGCGTTTCCCGTGCTGTCGGGCGAGCGACAGGCGGATGTGGTGATCATCGGTGCAGGCTACACGGGCCTGTCCGCGGCGCACCACATCGCCAAGAGCGGCCTGTCGCCGGTCGTGCTGGAGGCGAACCGTCCCGGTTGGGGCGCGAGCGGGCGCAATGGCGGGGTGATCACCGCGAAGTTCCGGCTGTCGTTCCGCGAGATCGACGCCGCCCATGGCCGCGCCATGGCGCAGCGCATGTACGAGATCGCGCACGAATCGACTGACATGGTCGAGGAGCTGGTGTCCGAATTCGGCATCGCCAGCGCGGCGCTGACACGCACGGGCCAGGTCAAGGCCGCGCATAACGAGACGACGCTGAAGGCCGCGATCGACGAAGCCAACTGGATGACGCGCGAGATGGGCTCCGCCGAAGTCCGCATCCTCGACAAGCGTGGGGTGCGTGACGAAACCGGCTCCGACATTTTCGTCGGCGGCGTGCTCAATCCCGGCTCCGGCGGCATCCATCCGCTGAACTATCTGCGCGGGCTCGCCGATGGCGTCGCGCGCCGTGGCGTTCCGATCTTCCAGGAGTCGCCGGTGGTCAAACTCCGGCGCGAGAACGGCGGCATCGTCGCCGAGACGCCGCAAGGCGCGGTGCGCGCGAAACAGGCGATCATCGCCACCAACAGCTACTCCGACCTCACCAGTGCGACCGCGCATATGCAGCGCACGCTGATCCCTTTCCGCAGCGCCATGGTTGCGACCGAGCAGCTGTCGCGCAATCTCGCGGGCAAGCTGATGCCGACGGGGCGCACCTACACCGAGACCAAGCGCATGATGCGCTGGTTCCGCATGGTCGACAACCGCGTCATCTTCGGCGGCCGCGGCGCCTTCGGCAAGCAGGACTCGCAAGCTGCCTTCGACGCCTTGCGCAAGGCGATGATCGGCATCTTCCCCGATCTCGCCGATGTGCCGCTCGCCTACAAATGGTCGGGCCTCGTCGCGATGACGATGGACTCGGTGCCGCATATCGGTCGGCTCGACGACCGCACGCTGGTCTCGATGGGCTACAACGGCGCGGGTGTTGCGATGTCGAGCCTGATGGGCCGCTATCTCGCCGCCTTTGTGCGCGGCGAGACGCCGGAGGTCGGGCTGCTCGATATCAGGCGCATGAAGGCGATCCCGTTCTATCCGCTGCGCGAGCCCGCCGTGCGCATGGTCGCCGGCTGGTACCAGTTTCTCGATGCGATCGGTCAGTGAGATCTCTTTGGTGATGGAGGAGGCGAGGATGACGACGACACGAAATTTTGGATTGGGCTGTGCCGTGCTGGGCGCAATCGGATTTACCACTGCAGCGAGCGCCGCCGAGCAGATCACCTTCGTCTCGCAAGGCGGCGCCTATCAGGCGGCGCAGACGGTGGCGATCCTCGATCCCTCCGCCAAGAAGCTCGGCATCACCATCAACCAGGACTCCATTCCCGACGCCTGGCCAGCGATCAAGACGCAGGTCGGCAGCGGCAAGCCGATCTGGGACGTCGTCGACACCCCGACCGGAAACTGCCTGCGCGGCGGCGAGCAGGGGCTGATCGAGAAGCTCGACTTTTCGAAGATTCCAAACGGCGCGGCGATGCCGGAGGCCTATCGCAGTCCCTATTCGGTGTCATACGAGTTCTATTCCAGCGTGCTGTCCTACAGCCAGAAGACCTTCCCGAAGGACGCGCCGAACAGCTGGGCCGATTTCTGGGACGTGAAGAAATTTCCCGGCCGCCGCGCGCTGCGCAACCATCCGTTCGCGACGCTCGAGGCCGCGCTGATGGCCGATGGCGTCGCGCCCGACAAGCTCTACCCGCTCGACGTCGACCGCGCCTTCAAGAAGCTGGAAGAGATCAAGCCGCACATCACGGTGTGGTGGACCTCGGGCGCGCAGTCGGCGCAGCTCCTCAATGACGGCGAGGTCGACATGGAGATGGCCTGGAACGGCCGCGTCAGCGCGGTGGCCAAGGAGGGGGCAAAGGTCTCCTTCACCTACAACCAGGGCGTCCTCCAGAGCACCTCGCTCTGCATCCTCAAGGGCGCGCCGAATCTCGATACCGCGGTGAAGTTCCTCAATGAGGCCGTCGATCCCGTGCACCAGGCCAATCTGCCGCTCAACATCGAGTACGGCCCGGGCAATCCGAAGGCGTTCGAGACCGGCGTGATCAAGCCCGAGCGCGCCGCGCAATTGCCGAGTGAGCCCGCGAACGCGGCCAAGCAGGCGCTGATGTCCTACGCCTGGTGGTCCTCGCCCGCGGGCGAGGCCGCCGAGAAGCGCTGGGCGTCGTTCATGCAGAAGTGAGCGAGGCAGCGTTGTCGACATCCGTGCCAGATTCCTCCCAAAAGCATCAGCGCCGCGAGCATGCGCTGATGCTGGCATTGGTGTCGCCGGCGCTGCTCGTGATTCTTCTCCTGATCGTGCTGCCGGTCGGCTGGCTCGCCTGGCAGTCGATCTACCATGACGGCTTCACGCTGGAGAACTATCGCCGGGTCTTCACCGAGGACATCTACTGGCGCAGCTTTGCGCTGACCTTCGAGATCAGCCTCGCGGTGACAGTCATCGCGCTGCTGCTCGGCTATCCCGTGGCCTATCTCGCCAACGCCGTGCCGAAAGGGTGGAGCATCCTGATCCTGTCGCTGGTGGTGCTGCCCTTCTGGACGTCCGTGCTGGTGCGCGCCTATGCGTGGCTGGCGCTGCTCCAGCGCACCGGTGTGATCAACCAGTTCCTGCGCTATCTCGATGTCATCTCCGAGCCGCTCGCGCTCGTGCACAACACGTTCGGCACGGTGGTTGCGACCGTGCACATCCTGCTGCCGTTCATGGTGCTGCCGCTCTATGCCACCATGCAGAAGATCCCCGGCGATTTGATGCAGGCCGGCGCGAGCCTGGGGGCGAGCCCGTCGCTCACCTTCTTCCGCGTGTTCCTGCCGCTGTCGCTGCCGGGCGTGCTCGCTGGCTGCACCATGGTGTTCGTGCTCTGCCTCGGCTTCTACATCACGCCGGAATTGCTCGGCGGCGGCCGCACCGTGATGGTGTCGATGCTGGTGAGCCGCAATGTCGAGCTCTACAACCAGTTCGGCGCCGCGAGCGCGGTCGCCGTGGTGCTGCTCCTGAGCGTGCTCCTGATCTTCTTCGCCGTCAGCCGCTTCATCTCGCTCGATCGCGTGTTGGGGCAGAAATGACGCGCACTTCGCCCGCACGGATTATCCTCTACGTGATCAGCGCGCTGGTGCTGGTCTATCTGATCCTGCCCGTCCTGATCATCGCGCCGATCTCGTTCTCCAGTGCGCGCTTCCTGACGTTCCCGCCGCCGTCGTTCTCGCTACGCTGGTACCAGCAATATTTCGCCAATCCGGCCTGGATGCAGGCTACGCGGGTGACGCTGACGGTCGCCTTCTTCACTGTCCTGATCGCAACGCCGTGCGGGGTTGCGGCGGCCTACGCGATCAGCCAGTCAAAGCTGCGCATCATGCGCATCATCCACATGGCGCTGCTGCTGCCGCTGGTGGTGCCGATCATCATCACTGCGGTCGGCATCTTCTTCGTCTATGCAAAGGTCGGCCTGGTCGCGACCATGCCCGGCCTCGTGCTGGCGAACGTGATGCTGGGCCTGCCCTATGTCGTCATCTCGGTGCTTGCGGGCTTGCAGAGCTTCGATCCGGCGCAGGAGATGGTGGCGCGCAGCCTCGGCATGAACCGCCTGCGCAGCTTCTTCGCGGTGACGCTGCCGCAGATCAAGTCGAGCGTGGTCGCGGGCGGCATCTTCGCCTTCATCTCGGCGATGGACGAGACCATCGTCGCGCTGTTCATCTCCGGCGGCCAGTATCAGCCGCTGACCAAGCGCATGTTCACCGCGCTCCGCGACGAGATCGACCCGACCATTGCCGCGATCTCGACGCTGATGACGATGGCGTCGTTCATGCTGGTGCTGTTGGCGAGCACGCGGGGCAAGAAGGGCGGGTGAGGGGGCACCGGTCTCCGCCTTCATCACCCGCGAAAGCGGGTGATCCAGTATTCCAGAGCCGGTAGTGGTTCCTCGCTAGGCCGCGGCGTACTGGATTCCCCGCCTGCCGCCTACGCTAAAGCTTCGGCGCCCCTGGACCGCAGCCCCGGCGAAGCCTTGGCGTAGCCGGGTCGCGGGGAATGACAGCGAGTGTGCTGTTAAGCCTTCGCCCCAAGCCACGCCAGGATCATCTCCACGATCTGCGTCCGGCTCGTCGCCAGCACCCTGGGCTCGCTGAGGTCGCGGTCGAACAGGGCGCCGAAGGTGTGGCGGTTGGCGACGCGGAAGAAGCAGTAGGAGGAGATGGCGAGGTGCAGGTCGATGGCGTCGACGTCGTCGCGGAAGACGCCTTCGCCGCGACCGCGTGCGAGGATGCCGTCGAGCGTCGCGATCACGCTGGCGTTGAGCTGGCGCAGTTGCAGATTCTGCTTCAGGTGCTTGCCGTGGTGGATGTTCTCGATGCTGACGAGGCGGATGAAGTTCGGATTGCGCTCGTCATGGTCGAAGGTGGCCTCGATCAGCCGGCGCAGTCCCTCGCGGGCGTCGCAGCTTTCGATGTCGAGCTGGTCCTCCAGCGCGCGGATGCTGCGATAGGCCTCCTCCAGCACCGCGAGATAGAGCTGCTCCTTGCCGCCGAAATAGTAATAGATCATCCGCTTGGATGTGCGCGTGCGCGCCGCGATCGCATCGACGCGGGCGCCGGAATAGCCCTCCGAAGCGAATTCGGCCATCGCCACTTCGAGGATGTCGCGCTTGGTGCGCTCGGGGTCGTTGGTGCGCTTCGATGGGGGCGGCATGCGCTCGAGCATCACTGTTTCTCCCGCCAGTTTCCACGGATCACCTTGAAGGTGAAGGCAAATTTCACCCGTCGGGGCACTGATCCAATGCGTATTGCATAAACGTACTAGTTCGTACATTATCGCTCCAGACCAAAGTTGCGGCAACCAGAACCAGAAAACGCGCGCGAGGCGATCTGCCTGACGCGAACCGCACCGGCCACATGGGGAGGAGCTTTCAATGACGTTGACGTCAACCGCACCGCTGCGCGCATCATCCAGCGCGGAAGCCATGCCGAACAAGCTGCCGAAGCGCGCCGCGCTGGTCAGCTTCGTCGGCAGCATGCTCGAATACTACGACTTCTTCATCTACGGCACCGCTGCGGCGCTGATCTTTCCGAAAGTGTTCTTCGCCAACGTCGATCCCTCGACCGCGACGCTGCTCGCGTTGCTCTCCTTCGGTATCGGCTATATCGCGCGCCCGGTCGGGGCCGTCATCCTCGGCCATTTCGGCGACCGTATCGGCCGCAAGACGGTGCTCTTGTTCACGCTGGTGCTGATGGGCGGCTCGACGCTGGCGATCGGCCTGTTGCCGGATGCCAAGACGATCGGCAACGCCGCGCCTGTCATCCTGACGCTGCTCCGCCTGTTGCAGGGCCTGTCGGCTGCCGGCGAGCAGAGCGGAGCCAACTCGCTGACGCTGGAGCATTCCGCCAATTCGAACCGCGCCTTCTTCACGAGCTGGACCCTGAGCGGCACCCAGGCCGGCGCGATCCTTGCAACACTGGTGTTCATCCCGGTGTCGAGCCTGCCGGAAGACCAGTTGTTGAGCTGGGGCTGGCGCATTCCGTTCCTGCTCTCCGCGCTCGTGCTGCTGGTCGCCTACCTGGTGCGGAGGACCATGCCGGAAACGCCTGTCGTCGAAGACATCAAGGACAAGGCGCAGGTGGCGCGCTTTCCCGTCGTTACGCTCTTGCGCGACTACTGGCAGGACGTGCTGCGCGTGATCGTCTGTGCGCTGATCGCCACCGTGAGCACGATGACCGCGGTATTCGCGCTCGGCTATGCCACCAGCAAGTTCGGCGTCGCCCGCCCGACCATGCTGTGGGCCGGCGTGCTCGGCAATGTCACCGCGCTGATCACCAGCCGCTGTGGGCGCTGCTGGCCGACAGGATCGGCCGCAAGCCGGTGTTCATCGGTGGCGTGCTCGGCTGTGCGGTGCTGGTGTTCCCGTACTTCATGCTGGTGACATCAGGGAATACGCTGGCGATCTTCGCCGCGGCGATGATCCTCTCGGGCGTCATCTACGCCGCGCCGAACGCGATCTGGCCGTCGTTCTATGCGGAGATGTTCGACGCGCGCGTGCGTTACTCCGGCACGGCGATCGGCACGCAGCTCGGCTTCCTCGCCGCCGGCTTCACGCCGCTGGTGAGTGCGAGCCTGGTCGGCGAAGGGCCGAACGGCTGGATTCCCGTGGCAATCTTCGTTGCCTGCTGCTGCGTGATCTCGGCGGCATCAGCGGCCACGGCGCGCGAAACCCACAATGTCGACATCGCCGATCTCGGCAAGCAGCGCGCCTGAGTCAGGATGAGTGAAAGTCGCATGTTGACCAAAGCAGTTTCGACCACGAGCGGGCCGATCATCGGCGCCGAGCAGAACGGCCTACGCGCCTTCAAGGGCGTGCCGTTCGCGACCACGCGGCGTTTTGCCAGGGCGACACCGCCGCTCGCGTGGACGGAGCCGCGCCAATGCACGGACTACGGCGCTTACGCGCCGCAGCCCGGCCATCTCGATCATGCTGACGAGGAATCCTGCCTCAGCCTGAACATCTGGGCGCCGGCGGCGGATCACCCGCTGCCGGTCAAGTTCTTCATCCATGGCGGCGCCTTCGTCACCGGCGGCGGCGCCGACTATGACGGCTCCTTCCTCGCCGTCCACGGTCCGGCCGTCATTGTCACCATCAACTACCGGCTCGGGCCGCTCGGCTTCCTGCAACTGCATCGCTACGGCCTCACCGAAGCCAACAACCTCGCGCTCCAGGATACGCTCGCAGCGCTCGATTGGGTCCGGGCCAACATCGCGAACTTCGGCGGCGATCCGGATGCGATTACGCTGTCGGGACAATCCGCCGGCGCCTCCATGGTGATCGCGCTCGCAACCCTGCCGCAGGCGAGGGGCAAGTTTATCCGTGCGCTCGCGCTGAGCGCGCCCGGGCGCGACATCATGAGTGCGGGGCATGCCGACGATGTCGCGCGCCACGTGCTCGAGGAGCTCGAGCTTGCGCGCGATCCCAGCGCGATTGCGTCCGTGCCGCTGCCAAAGCTGTTCGCGACGGTAGAGCGCATCGGACGCAGGCTCGCGGACGAGACCGATGCAGGCACCGTGTTCGGCCCGGTGCTCGACGGCACGGTCATCCCGCGCGAGCCGCGCGAAGTCTTCGCCGACGGAACCTTGCGCGACATTCCGTTCTGGCTCGGCTCCTGCCGCGACGAGATGGTGATGTTCCTGAAGAGCGCGCCGCCGGCGGCGATGATCCGCACCACCGAGCGACAAGTGCGCGCGACGTTCGGCGATGCCGGCTGGTGCCGGCTGCTATCCTATTATCGCGCCAACGCGCGCCTCGACGAGGATCCGTACGAGGCGCTGTTGTCGGATGCGTTCTGGCATCGCCCCATGGCCGATCTCGCGCGGCGTCATGCTGCGGCAGGCGGCGCGGTGTGGTTGAGCCGGTTCGATCATCGCCCGGCGCTGGAGCCGTTCCTGTCGCAGGGACCAACCCATGGTGCGGACAACGCCTGCCTGTGGGCGCATCTGCCTGATTTCATCGATCGGCCGATCCTCAGGCGCAAGGGCGGGCCGATGACGCCGGCCGACATTGATGTCGCCGCGCGGTTTCAGGTGAGCGTCTTGCGCTTCGTCACGACCGGCAGGCCGGATATCGCTCAAGCCTGGCCGCGGTTCGAGCCGGGCCATGAGCCGCTCGCGATCTTCGGCCAGCCGTTCCATATTGTGCCTCTCAATGACGGCGCGCGCTTCCGCGTGTGGGCGGAGCTGACCGAACAGTCCCGTCCCGAAGTGGTGGCCTGACAAGAAAAGAAAAAGGGGAGACCGGATGAGCGTTTCAGACAGCGGGCGCGTGCTCCCGCGCGCGATTCTTGCGATAGCCTCGATCCTCTCTGTGCTGGCGGCCTCGCCGGCGCCGGCGCAGGTCGTCCTGACGCCGATCCCCGAAGATCCCGTCGGCATCGATAGCGGCGCTGTCTCCGGTAAGGTGCTGCCGTCCGGCGTGAAGGCGTATTTCGGCATCCCCTATGCTGCGCCGCCGCTCGGCGATCTGCGCTGGCGCGAGCCGCAGAAAGTCGAGGCCTGGAAAGGCACCTATCACGCCGACCGGCTGGCGCCCGAATGCATCCAGGTGCTGCGCCGGCACAACCTCAATCATTATTTCGGCGAGGAGGCGACCAGCGAGAATTGCCTCTATCTGAACATCTGGGCGAGCCCTGACGCGAAAGCGGGCGCAAAGTTGCCGGTGGTGGTCTGGATCTATGGCGGCGGCTTCACGCTCGGCTCCAGCGGCATGGCGATGTATGACGGCGAGAATGTCGCCAGGAAGGGTACGATCTTCGTCAGCTTCAATTACCGCGTCGGCATCTTGGGCAATCTCGCCCATCCCGAGCTGACCGCAGAATCGCCGCATCGTGCTTCCGGCAATTACGGCCTGATGGACCAGGTCGCGGCGCTGCAATGGATCAAGCGCAACATTGCGACGTTCGGCGGCGATCCCGACAACGTCACCATCACCGGGCAGTCCGCGGGCGCCATGTCGGTCTCCGCGCTGGAGGCGAGCCCGCTGGCGAAGGGCCTGTTCCATCGCGGCTTCGCGATGAGTCTCAGCATGTTCGACAATCGCTTCAAATTCCCGGCGCTGCCGGCCGCCGAGAAGATCGGTCTTGACGTGCAGACGGCGCTCGGTGCGTCCTCGCTCGCCGAGATGCGGCTGATCCAGGCCGACAAGATCCTGGCAATCCAGAAGGATTGTCAGCTCGGCTGCGCCGGAACGATTGCGGTGACGCCCGACATCGACGGCTACGTCCTGCCCGACACCGTGCCGAACATCTTTGCCGCAGGGAAGCAGAACGATGTCGCAACCGTCGCGGGCTTTACCAGCGACGAAAGCTCCAACGACCTCCGCACCGCGGCCAATCTGGAAGGTTATGTCGCCGCTGCGCGAAAACTCTACGGCGATCAGGCCGATCGTTTCCTCGCGCTCTATCCGGCGAAGACCGACGAAGAGGCCAAGGTGATGGGACCGCTCGCCGCACGCGAGGGGCTGGTCGAGATCGGCACGCGCAACTGGGCCTTGGCGCAGGCGAAGACCGGCAAGGCGCCGTTCTACATGTATATGTTCTCCCGCGTGCAACCGTTTGCAAAGGACGTCCAGTTCTTCGACAGCCCGCAGAAGATCGGCGCCTACCACACCTCGGACGTGCCCTATTGGTTCGGGACCCAGGACGCCTTCAACAAATTTCGCGCCACGCGGGTCTGGACCGAATTCGATCGCGCCATGTCCGAGCGCATGATGGATACGCTGGTTGCGTTCGCACGGACCGGCAATCCCGGCACGCCGGCAACGCCGTGGCCGCAGTGGAATCAGAACGCCCAGAAATATGTCGAGTTCGGTGACGATTCCGGTGTTCGCGAGGAGAACGCGGCGCGGCTGGACTTCCACACGCCGGCGAATGTCACGCCCTCGACGCCACGGGTCTCGCGGGACTGAGATTCCCCAGCATCAGGCCGGGCTTGTTGTCCCGGCCATCCAGCTCTTGCCTCGAAGGCCGCCGCTCACTGCATCGCCGCAGCGATCTTCTCCGCCGACATCAGCACCGGAAAATTGGTGTTGGCGCACGGCACCACGGGGAAGATCGAGGCGTCGACGACGCGCAGGCCCTGAACGCCTTTGACGCGGCCTTGATTATCGACCACCGCCATCGGATCGTCGGCCCGGCCCATGCGGCATGAGCACGAGGCGTGCCACACCCCGATGGTCGCCTTGCGGACGAAGGCTTCCAGCGCATCGTCGTCGTTCATCACCTGGTCGAAGGTGAAACCTTCGACGACGTAATTGTCGATCAGGTAGTGGCGCAGCGCCGCCGGCCCGTCCATCAAGGTCGCGGCGATCTTGGTCAGGATCCTGTTTTTGGCATTGACCACACCGATCTTGCGCACCTTGTCCGTGTAGGCGGCCGGAAACGGCTTGTCCGTCACCGCTTTCACCACGTCGCTCATCTGCACGGCCGCCATCTTGCGGAAGCCGCTCATCAGGCGATCGAGATCGCGGCGGTCGGACAGCAGATTGAACTCGACGATCGGCTCGGCGGCGGGATCGCGCGAGGCGAGCTTGACCTGTCCGGTCTCGGAATAGGTCTTGTTGACGAAGGTCAGCAGCGAGCCGATCTGCTCGCCGACGGCGTGCCAGGCCGATTTGCTGAGCAGGACGACGAACATGTCGCCCTTCGGTACACCCGACAGCCCGGATGAATAGCGCAGGCCAAGCTGCATGTGGCGCCTGGTGTGCTCGTTCATGCGCGCGCCGCGGCGGACAAAGGACGACAGCGAAATCGAGGGATGATCCATCAGGCGCTGGCCGACGCCTGCCAGCCCCATCAGGACCGGAATGCCCATATCCTTGAGATGACCGACCGGGCCGATGCCGGCGCGCAGGAGATGCGCCGGCGAATGGATCGCGCCGCTGGAGAGGATGATCTCGCGGCCGCGGAATTCCTGTTCCCGTCCGTCGACCATCGCCTTCACGCCGACGCATTGCTTGCCTTCGAACAGCAGCTCTCTCACCTGCGTCTTGGTGGAGATGGTGAGATTGGCGCGCTTGCGCGTGTCACGATCGAGATAACCCATCGCGGCCGAGACGCGTTGCTCGGCCTGATTGGAATGCGTCACCGGAAAATAGCCGTCGACGAACTCGCCGTTCTGGTCCGGCACGAACTGATGGCCGGCCTGCTGGAAGGCATCGGCGAACGCCTGCGAATGCCGCGTCCAGTGTTCACGCGGAATTCTGCGTACCGGAATTTTGCCGTCCTTGCCGTGGTACGGCCCGTCGAAATCGAGGTCGCGCTCGACCTTCTTGAAGAAGGGCAGCACGTCATTCCAGCTCCAGCCGTCGGCGCCCCGCGCGTCCCATTCATCGTAGTCGGTCGGTGCACCGCGATTGGCCATCTGGCCGTTGATCGATGAGCCGCCGCCGAGCACGCGCGCCTGCTCGTATTTGCGTAAAGGAGGACGCGCTTCGTTCGGATTGTTGTGGCTGACGATCTGGGTCGTGACCTTGAGTTCGGTCCAGTGGAAGCGGGGATCGAAATAGGCCGTGCCCGGATAGCTGTCCCTGATCTCTGCGGGCTCGTTGCCGGGCGGTGTGTCCTGTCCGGCCTCGCACAGCAGGACCTTGTTGGCGCTCTTTGCGGAGAGCCGGTGGGCCAGCACGGACCCCGCCGAGCCGCCGCCGACGATAATGAAGTCGTACACGATTGGCGTTTCCTCTTGGTCTTCTCCGGGAAACGTAGCGTGTTATTTTCCCGAGGTCACGTCGGCATTGCCGCGACAGTTCGTAACTCGCATCGCTTGCCTGGCAACCACGATCGTGTAAATCTTCCGCCAGCGCCGATTTGATCCTCAGCTTGCGGGCGCTTCTACAAATGCAGCTAAAGAGACGTAGCTAAATTGACTAGCCAGTCCTGCATCCCCCGCATAGCGAGAATGATCGGCCATTCCGAGTGGGAGGGCCAAATGAGATTTGCTGCCATCGCGGACGTGCATGGGAATCGTCCGGCACTTGAAGCCGTTCTTGCGGACATCGCCAGGGCCGGCATCGACGAGGTCGTGAATCTCGGCGACCACGTCAGTGGCCCGCTCGAGGCAGCCAGGACAGCGGACCTGTTGATGGCGCGAGGCTTTCCCTCGATACGGGGCGATCAGGATCGAATCCTCGTCGAGCTCTGGCAGGCCGGCGGCTCCGCTCGCAGCGATTTCCGCGAGCTCGCGCGCAAGCACTTCGACTGGATGGCAAATATGCCGTCCACGCTCACGTATCAGGGACGGGTGTTTCTGTGCCATGGATCGCCAAGGGATGACGCTGCTTTCTGGCTCGACCACATCGCCGAAGACGGCTGCCCGCGCCCAAGCGGCATCGACGCAATCGAGGCTGAAGCTGAGGGGATCGACGCCGAGATCATCCTGTGCGCCCACACCCACATTCCGCGCGTGGTGCGTTTGAGGGATGGACGGCTGGTCGTGAATCCCGGCAGCGTCGGCTTGCCTGGTTATGAAGGGAAGGCGCCCGTTCCCTACGTGGTCGAGGTCGGTACGCCGCATGCGTGCTACGCGATCCTGGAGCATGCCGGCGCAGGCTGGTCCGCGGCGATCCGCTACGTGCCCTATGACACCACGGCCATGGCTGCGCGGGCGCGAGCCAAGGGCATGCTCAGCTGGGCAAGCGCAATTGCGACGGGTTGGGGTGCAGCGCGAGTAGGCCTGCCCCATGGCAACAGCAAGACCGTCAGTTCGGACACGGTTGTCCTGCAGCGCCCCACAGGGCCATGTCCTTGACGTGGTCCTCGAAGGTGCCCGGCGGCGTCGTGCGGCCGGCTCCGGGCGCCCATCCGCGCGGGATGAAGCCGTTCAAGGATGCGTCGTGCCGCAAATGCGCCAGCAGGCCCACGGCGTCGCGGCCGCCATTGCGCTTGGGGTCCTTCAGCTGCGTACAGATCTCGGCGCCGCTCTTGCCGAACCAGATGAACTCGACCGGCGCCAGCTGCCAGTCGATGCCGGCACGCGGTGGTGACGGCGCCGGGTCGTTCGCCTGGGTGGAGGTCATGTGACAGGTCGAGCAGGCGACCTTCTCGGCTCCGATGCGGCTGTCGCCGCCGTGGATGTTCATGCCGTGCACGCGCGGCCTGGTTTCGCCTGCCGGCGTCCAGATCGGTATGGCCTTGGCGTCGACGTGGCAGTTGGCACAGCGCGGATGGGTCACCACGGCTTCAATCCGCTTCCAGGCCTCCAGACCCTCGGCGCGGCTGACGCTGCCCGGCGGCAAAGCGTCCTTGTTCGCTTCGTCCTTGGCCGCGACTAACCCGGTGAGAGCCGCAATTGGCGAAGCGGCGAGAACGAGCGCAATGAGAGAACTCTTCATGGCTCGCCTCACACGAAATCGATGAACTTGTTGAAAGGCATTTCGCGGATGCGCTGCCCGGTCGCGGCGAAGATCGCGTTGGCGAGTGCGGGGGCGGCTGGCGGAACAGGCGGCTCTCCGACGCCTCTCACCTTGGGATCGTTCTCGAGCCCGCGAACTTCGATGACGGGGCATTGGTAGATCCGCATCGCTTCGTGGTGATTGTAATTGGTCTGCTGCACCGCGCCCTTGGCGTAGGTGAGCTCGCAATTGATGGCGTGGCCGAGGCCCCAGATGACGCCGCCCTGCACCTGGTTCTCGAAGTTGACGGGATCGACCACCTTGCCGACGTCGACAGCGACCCAGACCTTGTCGATCCTGATGCCTCGCTCCGTCTTCGTGACTTCGACGACTTCGGCTGTCGGTGTACCGAAGGATTCAACGAACGCGACGCCGCGGCCCCTGCCGTTTCCGAGTGGTCCCTTCCAGTCCGACATCTCCGCGACCGTTTCCAGCACCTTGCGATAATGCGGCACGGTGCACATCGCGATGCGCGCCTTCATGGGATCGAGACCCGCCGCGTGGATCAGCTCGTCGATGAAGCTTTCGGTGAAGAAGCCCGATGTCGAGGCGCCGACCGACCGCCACGTGGTGCTCGGCGAAAGTCCCTGCGCCTCGTAGCTCGTGGCCCGGAAATTGGGGATGTCGTAGTAGACATTCCACAGGCCGGCAGCCAATTGCCCGTCGGGATCCTTCGAGGGTGTGCCCGAACGCTCGAGCAGCCCCTTGAGCGGAGCAGTCGAGGCCAGTTGCAGATCGGCTGCGACGATCTTGCTCTTGTCGATGCTGCCTCGGTGCCGGGCGATCGCAATCTGCCGCGGAATGTCCTGGAGGAAATCCTCCTCGCGCGAGAACACCAGCTTGATCGGCGTTCCCTTCATCTGATTGGCGATCTCGGCGAGAACGCGGACGTTCTCGTACTCGAGACGGTGGCCAAAGCTTCCACCCGTCCACTGATTGTGGAAGGTGACCTGTTCCGGCTGAGGCCGATCGCCGTCGCCGCGACATACTGCACGAAACGGGGGCTCTGATGGCCGACCCAGATCTCCATCCCCTTGTCGGTGACGAGGCCGATCCCGTTCAACGGCTCGAGCGGCTGATGCCCCAGATAGGGCGCGCGATATTCGGCCTCGACAAGCTTGCCCGTCTTCAGCCCGGCTTCGATATCGCCGATCTTCCGCCACTCCTTGCCGAGGAATTCAGGCTTGAACGAGGATTCCAGAACCTTCCAATGCTCGGCCTGTTCGGCGGGATAGGCCGAGGGTGCCCACTCGCAAGTGACGGCGTCGACCGCCTTCATCGCGTACCAGCTGTTCGTGGCGATCACCGCGACGCCATTCTTGATTTCGAGGATTGTCTTGACCCCCGGCATCGATCGCGCCTTGCTGGCGTCGTATGACTTCAGGGGCTGGCCCTTGCCAGGGTTCAGCTTGACGGCGGCATACAGCATGCCGTCCATCTTCTGGTCGATGCCGAACTTCAGCTCACCCATGACCTTCGCGCGAACGTCGAGGCGCATCATCGGCTTGCCCAGCATGCGCCATTTCGACGGATCGCGCGGCTTGGCATCGAGCACCGGCGGAATCTTTGCGGCGTCCACGGAGAGATCGACGTAGGCGATCTTGGTGCCGTTGGGCAGGATCACATGGCCTGATTGGGTGCGCAGGTCGGCCACGGCGACACCCGAACGCTTGGCAGCGGCGGCCTTCAGCGTCTCGCGCGCGACCGCGCCGGCAACGCGCAGCTTTTCATAGGTGTCCGGCACCGTGCTCGACCCGCCGGTCATCTGCAGGCCGGACTCTCTGAGCCATTCGAGCGTCTTGGCGCGCGCTTCCTCGGCGGCGGGACTTTGGTCCGCAGCCACGAACGGCGCGAACTCGTCGGCGAAGCCGGTGTTGAAATACGCCGGGCTCGGGCCTGCAAACCGGACTTCGAACTGGCCGGGCTCGAGGTCCATCTCTTCGGCGATCATGATCGGCTGCACCGAGCCGACACCCTGGCCGATGTCGGCGTGCTGGGCGATTAGCGTGATTTTTTCGGGGCTGATCTCGACCCAGGGATTGAAGGTCACGGAGTTCGGCGCAAGGCCCGCGATCAGTGGATTGTCCCCGGCCGTCGCGGCCTGCGCTGCGTCGCTGTAGGAGCCGAAAGCGATGCCGCCGGCGACCGCGGCGGAGCCGAAGACAAAAGCCCGGCGGGAAAGCGTCTGAAGTCCCATTTCACTTCCCCGCCATCTTTGCGGCAGCCGCGTGGATCGCGGTGCGGATGCGCGGGTAGGTACCGCAACGGCACAAATTGCCGGACATCACCTCGTTGATGTCCTCGTCCGTCGGTTTGTCGATCAATCCGAGCAGCGAGATGGCCTGCATGATCTGGCCGGTCTGGCAGTAGCCACACTGCGGAACCTGATGTTCAATCCAGGCCTGCAGAACGGGATGCTGCTCCCTGTTGTCCAGCCCTTCGAGCGTGACGACTGACCTGCCGGCGAGATCGCCGATGCGGGCCTGGCAGGATCGCACGGCGGCTCCGTCGATCTGGACGGTGCAGGCACCGCATTGCGCGACGCCGCAGCCGTATTTCGGACTGGTGATACCGAGCTCGTCGCGGAGCACCCAGAGCAGGGGCATCTCGGGAACGACGTCGACCTGGCGCTTGGTCCCGTTGACCGTGAGCTCGATCATGTCGATGTTCCTTTCGCGCGTCCTCGCGGGACGTGAGGTCGAACTGGCACGCTCCAGCGAGCGCCGTCGAAGGTTGAACCGGCGTGGTCAGCGTGCCGCGCAAGCGCCGATGCTGTCAAACGACGACCCCGCAGCATTTGCGAATTCGCACGAAGAGTATGGTGTGAATTTTTGCCGCGCCTTTGGCGCGATCGATGTCAATCAATTGTTTCGGAAGGGTATCGGCCTGAACCAGGATCGACTTCGCCGCCTGTTGCTCCGTTGTGCCCAAGTGTTGGGCAGCATGCGCCGCCGCCAGCGGCCGGCCATGCTTCTTGCGAGATCCGGATTGTCGAGCGTTTCAAAGTGCAGTGTTTCTCAGTGCACGACCAGCACGGGTACGTTTCCGTCCGCCAGGACTTCTGATGTTTGGCTTCCAAGGAATAGCTTCTTGAGACCTCGGCGCCCGTGAGAGCCCATGACGATCAAGTCGCACCCCGCGGACTTTGCTGTTGCGATGATCGTGGTGGCCGGATGCGCATTTGGAACATGCAGGAGTTCTGCAGATATCCCGGCCTGCTCCGCCATGGCGCGGGCTTCACCGAGGAATTTGCCCGCGCGCTGCCTGGAGGCAGCGTCGAAGGCATCAATTTCCTGCTGCGAGGGTATCCAGCCTGAGGCATGTCCGCTGCCGTAGTCGATCGGCAGCGATTCCGTGACGGCGATGACTGTCACCCTCGCCTTTAGGGCCTTGGCCAATGCAATTCCATGCTTGAGGCCGTTTCGCGCGACATCCGATCCATCCGTGCTCAAGAGAATATGGGCGTACATTTGCGAACTCCCTTCTCGGCGACAATGTCTCTATCTCGCGGCGCGCAGGTCTGGTCTCGATACGGGCCTATATATTCAGGGACAGACCAGCACGGGTATCTTCGCGTGCGTCAGCACCTTGCTCGTCACGCTGCCGACGAGAAGCGCGGCAACTCCGCTGCGCCCGTGCGACGACATGACGATGAGATCGCATCCCTTATCCGCGGCTGCTGCGATGATGGCTTGATGGGGTTGCCCGCTCTCCACCTGAATCGTTTGGCAGGAGATACCGGCTGTCTTGGCCTCATTTGCCACGCGATCGAGCACGCTCGTGGCCTGCTGCTTGCGGAACTCGACATAAGCGACGACGGCTTCGAGGAACCGGCTCGACACTTCGGAAAACGGTTCCACGACGAAGATGACGGATACGGTGGCTCCAAGAGATTTCGCCAGCGCCATTCCATGCGCCACCCCGCGCTCCGCGAGTTCGGATCCATCCGTCGGAATGAGAATATGACTGTACATGCTTTACCTCCCGAATTGTCCGGACGTATCGCTGTCTTGCGGAGGTAAGCTCGGCTCGCCTTTCGGATGTAGTCTTGAGATAGATCAATCTTTACAGATGTCGGTGGCCTGATCGGGCGCTGCCTGGATCTGCGTGCGGGTTTGACTGCCGCGGGTCACGCGCCCCTAATGCGTCTCGTGGAACCGGCTCAGGAACGCTTTCAGCCGTTCGCTGCGGGGCTGGCGGATGGTCTCCTCGGGCGTGCCGATCTCGGCCATGATGCCGTCGTTCATGAAGCCGACGCGGGTGGAGACGTCTGCGGCGAAGGCCATCTCGTGCGTCACCAGCACCATGGTCATGCCTTCGCTCGCAAGGCTGCGGATGACGGAGAGGACTTCGCCGACAAGCTCGGGGTCGAGCGCCGAGGTCGGCTCGTCGAACAGCATCACGTCCGGCTTCATCGCGAGCGCACGCGCGATGGCGACGCGCTGCTTCTGCCCGCCGGACAGGCGGCTCGGAAAGGCGTCGGCCTTGTCGGCGAGGCCGACCTTGGCGAGCAGGTCGCGGCCGAGCGCATCGGCTTCGTTACGCGCCATGCCCTTCACCTGCACCGGGCCCTCGGTGACATTGGCGAGCACCGACATGTGCGGGAACAGATTGAAGTGCTGGAACACCATGCCGACGCTGCGGCGAAGCAGCGCGAGCTGCGCATCGCCGGCGGCGCGCATGCCCTTGCCGAAGGCGAATTTGTGCGTGCCGATGGCAAGCTCGCCCTGCTGTGGCATTTCCAGGAGATTGAGGCAGCGCAGGAAGGTGGACTTGCCCGAGCCGGAGGCGCCGATCAGGGTGACGACCTCGCCGCGGGCGACCGAGAGCGAGACGCCCTTGAGCACCTCATGGTCGCCGAACGCCTTGTGGATGTTGTCAGCGATCAGAGCACTCATCGGTGCGCTCCCATCTTCAGCTCGACCCTATCCGCGACCAGCGTCAGCGGGAACAGCACGACGAAATAGAGCACGGCAATCGTGGTGTAGACTTCGAGCGGCTTGTAGCTCGACGCCGTGATGACAGTGCCCTGGTAGAGCAGGTCGCCGACCGCGACCACCGACACCAGCGAGGTGTTCTTGAGCTGCATGATGGTCTGGTTGATGAAGGAGGGGATCATCACCTGGGTTGCCTGCGGCAGCACGATGCGGCGAAAGATCTTGCCGCGGCGCATGCCGATGGCGCGGCCGGCCTCCCACTGGCCGGTGTCGACGGCCTCGATGCCGCCGCGGAAGATTTCCGCATAGAACGAGCCGGCATAGAGCGACAGCGCGATGAAGCAGGCCATCGCCGGCGACATGTCGACGCCGATCAGCACGGGCAGGGCGTAGTAGACCCAGATCAGCTGCACCAGCAGCGGCGTGCAGCGGAACACCTCGATATAGAGACGCAACGGCACCGTGACCCAGCGCGGTGCCGTCGTGCGCAGGATGCCGACGAACAGTCCGATGGCGAGACCCGCGACCACCGTGGTCACTGTGTAATACACGGTGACCAGGAGCCCTTGCCAGATCAGGCCCCAATACGGCTTGAGCGCCGCGAAGTCCCAGACATACATGGCCGATCAGAACTGCACTTCGGCCGGAAGATCGTCGGCGGTGAGGCCGACGGCCTCGAAGCCTTTCAGCATCCAGTCGCGGGTCTGGCCCATCGAGCGGTTGTAGTCGGCCCAGGCGCTGAGGAAATCCTTGTAGCGGCGGTCGCTCTCGGCGCGGATGCCCATGTTGGTCGGCAGCGTCAGCAGCGGGCGCGGAATGGCGAGATCGCCGAGGTTCGGGTTCTTCTTCAGTGTTGAGACCGAAAGCACCGCCAGCGAGACGTTGCAGTCGGCACGTCCGGTGGCAACGGCAAGGATCGCCTCGTCGCGGTTCTTGAAGCCGAGGATCGTCGCCTTCGGACAGTAGCGGCGCGCAATGGTCTCGTGGGTCGAGCCGATATCGACGGCGATCTTGACCTCGGGCTTGTTGAGCTCGGCCCATGTCTGCGGCTTGGCAAAGCCCTTCTTGGTGATGACGGTGAAGGAGTGCACCAGGATCGGGGTCGAGAAGTCGATGACGAGCGCGCGTTCCGGCGTCGGGTTCACGGCGAAGGCGAGGTCAACCTTGTCGGCCTGGAGGTCGAGGATCTGGTTACCCCAGGTCGATTCCAGGGTCTCGAGCTTGGCCCCCAACTTGCCGGCGATGTCCTTGGCCATGTCGATGCAGGCGCCCGACCATTCGTTGGTGGCGAGGTCCTTATGGAAATAGGGCTCCTGGCCGACGATGACGGCGACGCGCAGCACGCCATTCTTCTTGATGCGGTCGAGCGTGGAGGCCGGCGCATCGGCCTTGGCCGGGCCGCTCGCGGCGGCGATCGCTGCGCCTGCCAGCGCGACGGTGGTGAGAGCATCCCTGCGATTCATGGTTTCTGTCTCCCTGGAATTTGGGTCGGATCGTCTCCGGCCGCTGGACTATTTCTGTATTCAGAGTAAAATGCAATACGGTATTTCGATTTGCTGACCGTTTGGGCGGCAAGGCAGAAATGAGCCCAATATCTTGGCAGGATTGCGCAAAATTCCTGATAGGGAGGGGTTGTAAATTGCATTTAAGTCTGAATACAAGACTGAACGCAATATGGAAGTGAGCTGAAGGAGAGGCCTGTGCGCGCCCTATTCGTCGATGCGAACGAGACCCTGGCGGCGGTGACCGACAAGCTGCTGGCCTCGCAGAAGCTGCCGGTCAGCATCAACCGCAATCCCTCGATCAAGCCCGACGATCTGCCCGGCCTGCTCGGCGATGCCGAGATCATGATCGTCGACCACACGGCGGTGCCATCAGCGATTGCCGAGAAATGCGCGAAGCTGAAGCACGTCGTCTTCCTCGGCACCGGCGCGCGCAGCTACATGAATCCGGAAGAGCTCGCTGAGCGCGGCATCTCCGTCCACACCATCAAGGGTTATGGCGATACGGCCGTTGCCGAATGCGCGATCGCGCTGATGTGGGCGTCTGCGCGAAATTTTGGCGAGATGGACCGCGGCATGCGCGAGGGCAACTGGCTGCGCCGTGACGCAATGCAGCTCACCGGCAAGACGCTCGGCCTGATCGGTTTTGGCGGCATTGCTGCGGAAGCCGCGCGTATGGCGGCGGGCTGCGGTATGAAGGTGATTGCCTGGAACCGGACGCCGAAGACCCATCCCGGCGTCGAGTTCGTCTCGCTGGAGAAGCTGCTCGCCGAGAGCCACGTCGTCTCGCTGCATCTCTTGCTCAACGACGAGACCAAGGGTTTCCTGTCGCGCGAGCGCATCGCGCAGATGCGCCCCGGCAGCATTCTGATCAACACGGCGCGCGGCGCCGTGGTCGATGAAGACGCAATGCTGGATGCGCTGCGCTCCGGCCACATCGGTCACGCCGGTCTCGACGTCTTCACCGTCGAGCCGCTGCCGGCGGGACATCCCGTAACCAAACTGCCGAATGTGACGCTGTCGGCGCATTCGGCGTTCCGCACGCCCGAGGCGAGCGACAACCTCATTGGTGCGGCGCTCGACCACTGCCGCCGCATCATCGCCACCGGCAAGTAAAGCTAAGGACATCCCATGTCGGATATCACCCGCATCGACCAGAACGCCCGCCGCAGCCGCGCTTCCGTGTTCGGCGATCTCGTTTTCCTCGCAGGTCAGGTGGCGGACACCAAGACCGCCGATATCACCCAGCAAACCAAAGAGGCGCTGGCGAAGGTCGACGACATGCTGGCGCGCGCCGGCACCGACAAATCGCGCCTGCTCAGTGTGCAGGTCTGGCTCAGGACCATGGACGATTTCGACGCCATGAACGCGGTCTATGATGCCTGGGTCGTGCCCGGCAACACGCCGACCCGCGCCTGCGGCAAGGTCGAGCTCGCCGATCCCGCCTTCCGTATCGAAGTGATCGCGATCGCCGCGCGCAGTTGAGGCTCGGCCGTGACTGTCCAGGCGCCCGCACCGACCTTCCGTCCCGCCCAGCGCATCAGCGCGATCGGTGTCTCCGAGATCTTGAAGATCGGCGCAGTCGCGCAGCGGCTGAAGCGCGAGGGGCGGCCGGTGATCGTCCTGGGCGCCGGCGAGCCTGATTTCGATACGCCCGACCATGCCAAGGACGCGGCCGAGCGGGCCATCCGCGCCGGGCAGACCAAATACACCATCCTCGACGGCACGGTGGAATTGAAGGCGGCGATCGCCGAGAAATTCCGCCGCGAGAACGATCTCGTCTATGCCGCCGACGAGATCACCGCAGGCGCCGGCGCCAAGCAGGTGATCCACAACGGCTTCATGGCGACGCTCAGTCCCGGCGACGAGGTCATCCTCGCCGCGCCCTACTGGACCAGCTATGCCGACATGGTGCGCATCGCCGACGGCACACCGGTGGATGTGCTCTGCCGCGAGGAGAGCGGCTTTCGCCTCGACGCCGCCGATCTTGAACGCGCGATCACGCCGAAGACGCGCTGGCTGCTGCTGAACTCGCCCTCCAATCCGACCGGAGCCGCCTATTCGGCCGAGCAGCTTCGCCCGATCCTGGATGTGCTCAAGCGCCATCCGCATGCCTGGTTGATGGCGGACGATATCTACGAGCACCTGATCTATGACGGCATGCCGTTCGTGACCGCAGCGGCGCTCGAGCCGAGCCTGAAATCACGCACGCTGACCGTGAATGGTGTTTCCAAGGCCTATGCCATGACCGGCTGGCGCGTCGGCTATGGCGGCGGTCCGCGCGAATTGATCGCAGCGATGGCGGTGGTGCAGAGCCAGAGCACGACCAATCCCTCCTCGGTGAGCCAGGCCGCCGCGATCGCCGCGCTGACGGGGCCGCAAGGCATCCTGATCGAGCGTCGCACCGCGTTCCAACGCCGCCGGGACATCGTGGTCGATGCGCTCAATGCCATCGACGGCGTCACCTGCCGCCGGCCGGAAGGTGCGTTCTACACCTATGCCAGCTGTGCCGGCCTGATCGGCCGCCGTACGCCTGATGGTGCCACCATCGACAGCGACGCGGCGTTCTGCCGCTTCCTGCTGGAGAGGCATGACGTGGCCGTGGTGCCGGGCAGCTGTTTCGGCCTTGCACCTTATTTCCGCCTGTCCTACGCCACCTCGGAACAAAACTTGCGCGAGGCCGTGATGCGCATCGCCAAAGCCTGCAGGGAGCTGTCATGACCATTCGCAACACCCGCACCGGGGGCCAGATCCTGATCGATCAGCTCGTCGCCCAAGGCGTCGAGCGCGTCACCTGCGTGCCGGGCGAGAGCTATCTGGCGGCACTCGACGCGCTGCATGACAGCCCAATCGACGTCGTGATCTGCCGCGCCGAGGGTGGTGCTGCGATGATGGCGGAAGCCTATGGCAAGCTCACCGGCCGTCCCGGAATCTGCTTCGTCACCCGCGGCCCCGGCGCCACCAATGCCAGCCACGGCGTCCACATCGCGATGCAGGATTCGACGCCGATGATCCTTTTCGTCGGACAGGTCGACACCGGCATGCGCGAGCGCGAGGCGTTCCAGGAGCTCGACTACAAGGCGGTGTTCGGCACCATGGCCAAGTGGGCCGTCGAGATCGATCGCCCCGATCGCATTCCGGAGCTGGTCGCGCGCGCCTTCCGCGTCGCCATGCAGGGCCGTCCGGGTCCCGTGGTGATCGCGCTGCCGGAGAACATGCTGACCGAGACGGCCGCCGTTGCGGACGCCATGCGCATCGAGCCGGCCGTGAGCTGGCCGGCACCATCAGATCTCGAGCGCCTCGGCGCCATGCTCGCGAGCGCCAAGGCGCCGCTCGTCATCCTCGGCGGCTCGCGCTGGACGGATGAGGCGACTAAGAGCATCGCGCGCTTTGCCGAGCGGTTCGACCTGCCGGTCGCGACCTCGTTCCGCCGGGCCTCGCTGATCGACGCCGATCATTCGCATTATGCCGGCGATCTCGGCATCGGGCCGAGCCCTGGCCTGAAGGCGCGTATCGATGGCGCCGACGTCATTCTCCTGATCGGCGGCCGCATGTCGGAGATGCCGTCTTCGTCCTACACGCTGTTCGATATCCCGACGCCGAAGCAGAAGCTGATCCACGTGCATCCGGGCTCGGAAGAGCTCGGCCGCGTCTATCAGCCTGAGCTCGCGATCCAGGCGACGCCTGCCGCGTTCGCGGCCGCCGTCGAGACGCTGAAGCCCGCTGGCGCCGTTGCCTGGAAGGGTGAAGCCGCCAAGGCGCATGCCGATTATCTCACCTGGACCGACAAGGCGCGTGAGCTGCCGGGCACATTCCAGTACGGCCAGGTCATGACCTGGCTGCGCGACCGCCTGCCGAAGGACGCGATCGTCTGCAACGGTGCCGGCAACTATGCCGGCTGGATCCATCGCCATCACCGTTTCCACAGCTTTGCCGCCCAGCTCGCGCCGACTTCGGGCTCGATGGGATATGGCGTGCCGGCTGCGGTGCTTGCAAAGCGGCAATATCCGGATCGCGTCGTCGTCGCCTTTGCCGGTGATGGCTGCTTCCTGATGAATGGCCAGGAATTCGCGACCGCTGTGCAGTACGACGCGCCGCTGGTGGTCATCGTCGTCGACAACTCGCAATACGGCACCATCCGTATGCACCAGGAGCGTGATTATCCTGGCCGCGTGGTCGGCACCCAGCTCAAGAACCCTGACTTTGCGATGTATGCAAAGGCATTCGGTGGCCATGGCGAGCGCGTCGAGCGCACCGAAGAGTTTGCGCCGGCGTTCGAGCGCGCGCTCGCTTCGGGCAAGCCGTCGATCCTCCACTGCATCATCGATCCGCGCGCGATGTCGGTCGGCAAGGATTTCGCGCCGGCGGTGAAGGCGTAGCCGATGTCGGAAGGCCGCCACGTCGCTATCATCGGAGCCGGCGCGGTCGGCGTGATCAGCGCCATCGAGGCGCTGCGCGAGGGGCATCGCGTCACGCTGATCGACGCAGGCGAGCCCGGTGGCGAACAGGCGGCGAGCTACGGCAATGCCGGCTGGCTCTCCTCCCATTCGGTGATTCCGCCGGCCGAGCCGGGCCTCTGGAAGAAGGTGCCGGGTTATCTGATGGACCCGCTCGGCCCGCTCGCGATCCGCTGGTCTTACTTGCCGAAGGCGCTGCCCTGGCTGATCAAGTATTTGCTCTCGGGCTGGACCGAGGCACGGGTCGAGAAGACGGCGTTTGCGCTGCGCGATCTGCTGAAGGACGCGCCGCTGCTGCACAAGAAGCTCGCGGAGGAAGCGGGCGTGCCTGAGTTGGTCGAGCGCAACGGCGTGATGCACGTATTCCCGTCGCGCGGCAATTTCGACAGCAATCTCGGCTGGCGCCTGCGCAAGAAGGTCGGCGTCGAATGGCTGGAGCTCAACGCCGACGAGATGCGTCAGCGCGAGCCGGATCTGCATCCGCGCTACACCTTTGGCGTGGTGGTGGAGGAAGCCGGCCGCTGCCGCGATCCCGGCGCTTACGTTGCGGCGCTGGCCCAGCATGCGCTTGCGAGCGGTGCCAAGCTCGTTCATGCCAGGGCGACCGGTCTGAAGCTTTCAGGCAACAAGCTCGTTGCCGTTCTCACCGAAACCGGTGAGATTGCTTGCGATGCCGCGGTGGTCTCCGCCGGCGCGCGGTCAAAGCAGCTCACCGCATCGGTCGGCGATCCCTTGCCGCTCGAGACCGAGCGCGGCTATCACGTCATGATCGAGAACCCGGAATCGGGTCCGCGCAGCTCGATGATGGCGTCCGACGTCAGCATGGTGGTGAACTGGACCGACAAGGGCCTGCGAGCCGCCGGCACCGTCGAGATCGCCGGCCTCGACGCCGCGCCGAACTGGAAGCGCGCCGAGATCCTGCGCAACAACCTCTTCAGCATGTTCCCGAAACTGCCGAAGGACATTCCGCCCTCGCGCATCAAGACCTGGTTCGGTCATCGGCCGAGCATGCCCGATGGCCTGCCCTGCATCGGCCATGCGCGCGCCTCGCGCGACATCGTCTACGCCTTCGGCCACGGCCATGTCGGCCTGGTCGGATCGGCCCGCACCGGCCGTCTCGTCGCGCAACTCCTGAGCGGCAAGCAGCCGGAGATTCCGCTCGCGCCGTTCGCGCCCACTCGCTTCCTCTGAGAACGCACCATGACCTATGCAGCCAACTCGTCCTCTCGCATCGCCCGCGGCGGCAAGGCCATCTATGGCGCGCCGCTCGGCATCCTGATGCTGGAAGCGCGCTTTCCCCGCATTCCCGGCGACATGGGCAACGGCACGACCTGGCCGTTCCCCGTGCTCTATCGCGTGGTGAGCGGCGCTTCGCCGGAGAAGGTGGTGCTGAAGGGCGCCGCCGGCCTGCTGCCTGACTTCATCGATGCGGCGAAGGACCTGGTCCGGTTGGGCGCGGAAGCCATCACCACCAATTGCGGCTTCCTCTCGCTGTTTCAGAAGGAGATCGCAGCCGCCGTCGGCGTTCCCGTAGCGACCTCGTCGCTGATGCAGGTGCCGTGGGTGCAGGCGACCTTGCCCCCAGGCAAGCGCGTCGGCCTCGTCACGGTATCAGGCTCGACCTTGACGCCGGCCCATCTCGAAGGCGCCGGTGTGCCGCTCGATACGCCACTGGTCGGCACCGAGCACGGTAAGGAATTCTTTCGCGTCCTGATCAAGGCCGAGAAGGACGACATGGATGTGGCCCAGGCCGAGCGTGACGTGGTCGAGGCGGGCAAGGAGCTGGTCGCGAAAAATCCGGATGTCGGCGCCATCGTGCTCGAATGCACCAACATGCCGCCTTATGCGGCAGCTCTGCAGGCCGAAGTTGGCCTGCCGGTCTACGACATCTATTCCATGATCACCTGGTTTCATGCTGGACTGCGCCCGCGCGCGTTTGCCTGAGTCCGGCTGTCGCAAAGCTCTGCACAAGATGTGCTAGGCAGCTGTTTGGATTGCAATCGTCCATGCAGCCCCGGTATATTGGGCTGTGTTCGGGCATGAATGCAGCTTATGAAGAGCAACGTGGAACTGGCTTCCGATAGTATCGTCGATCGCGTCTATGAACAGCTCAAGGCGATGGCCGTGAGCTATGAGTTCAAGCCGGGCGAACGGCTCAACGAGGGCGAGCTGGCAAAGCGCCTCGGCGTTAGCCGCACGCCGCTGCGCGAAGCGCTCAACCGTCTCAACACCGAAGGCTTCCTGCGCTTCACGCCGGGCAAGGGCTTCTTCTGCCGCGAGCTCGACGCGCACGAGATCTTCGATCTCTACGAGCTGCGCAAATCGATCGAGGTCGCCTCGATCCGCCTCGCCATCAAGCGCGCTGGGGATGAGGACATCGACGCGCTCCTGAAATTCCTCGAAGCCACCGGTCCCGATCCCGGCGAGCGTTCGTCGGTGGAGCTGGTCGAACTCGACGAGACCTTTCACGAGCGGCTGATGGGGATGTCGAACAACGCCGAGATGCTGCGCGTGCTGCGCAACGTCAACGCCCGCATCCGCTTCGTGCGCTGGATCGACATGGACCGCATCAACCGCTCCAACACCCAGGCCGAGCACCGCGCAGTCGTCGAAGGACTGAAGGCGCGTGACGAAGAGGCCTGCGTCTCGGTGCTGGAGAAGCACATCGACCGCCGCCTCGACCGCATCACCTCCGCGATCAAGGAAGGCTACGCGCAGATCTACATGCCGGCCGCGGCGAGATCTGCGGCGAATTGAGCAGCCAGCCCCGGTGACGGTGTCCTTCCCTTCTCCCCTTGTGGGAGAAGGTGGCGCGAAGCGCTGGATGAGGGGTATCTCTCGGCGAATGCAAGTGCACATGAGTGTGGAGAGACAGACCCCTCACCCCAGTGCGTTTGTGTCAACCCGCGGTGCTGCCCTCTCCCGCAAGGGGAGAGGGCGCAGCCATGCGCATCGCGCGATTCCGTAGCTATACAATTCCTCGATATCTGCTCGTGCCAGACGGTCAGAGCTTTCGCGCGGAATAATCGCTAGCGTGCCGCTCGAAATTCACGGAGACACGCGGTGCACAGTCCTCAACCGAATCCCGAAACGCGCAGCAGCGACGACTGGCCGTCCGAGCTCTATCGCGTCCTCAAAGCCGCCGACGTCAGGCAGATGTCCTACGTTCCCGATGCCGGCCACAGCCAGCTCATCCGCTTGTTCTCGGCCGACCGCGACGTCACCACCAACGTGCTGACGACCGAGGAGGAGGGTATTGCGATCGCCGCCGGCGCCTGGCTCGGCGGGCAGCGCAGCGTCCTGCTGATGCAGTCGAGCGGGGTCGGCAATTGCATCAACATGCTGTCGCTGTCGGCGATCGGCCGCTTTCCGCTGCTGATGCTGGTGACGATGCGCGGCGAATGGGCCGAGTTCAATCCCTGGCAGGTGCCGATGAGCCGGGCGACGCAGCCGTCGCTGGAAGCGATCGGCCTGAAAGTGATGCGCGCGGAGACGGCGGAGGATCTGGTCGAGACGGTCGAATCGGCGGCATCGCTCGCCTACGAGTCCGACCAGCAGATCGCGGTTCTGATCGGGCAACGCCTGATCGGCAAGAAGAAGTGGTGATGCCGATGCAAGCTCAACTCGATCGTCGCGCGGCTGTCGCCGCGCTCCTGAAGGACCGCAAGGACACGCTGGTCGTCTCCGGTCTCGGCTCGCCCACCTACGACCTGCATTCTGTGGGGGATCATGACGGCAATTTCTATCTCTGGGGCGCGATGGGCGGCGCCGCACTGATCGCGCTTGGGCTCGCGCAAGCCCAGCCGGGCAAGCGCGTCCTCGCCTTGACGGGCGATGGCGAGCAGTTGATGGGGCTCGGCGGCATCGCTACCATCGGCGTCGCGCGCCCGCGCAATCTCGACATCGTCGTGATCGACAATCAGCATTTTGGCGAGACCGGCATGCAGGCGAGCCACACCGGTCGCGGCGTCGATCTCACGGCAATTGCCGCCGCCTGCGGCTTCGCCGCAACTGGGACCGTGCGGACGCTCGAGGAGGTGCAGCGCCTCGCCGCGCAGATCGCCGGGCCGTCCGATGGCCCGCGGCTTTTTGTCATCAAGGTTCTGGCCGAAAATCCGCCGCGTTCGCTGCCCTCGCGCGATGCCGTCTTTATCAAGAACCGGTTCCGTGCTCATCTCGGCTTCGCGGCGGCTTGAACCGGGGTCCTCTCCGGGATAGTTCGCCGCCCAAGCAGCTATCCTGGAGTGAGACCCATGAAACTATCCGGCAAGGTCGCCGTCATCACCGGCGCGGCGCGCGGCATCGGCAAGGCGTGTGCAAAGCGGTTCCTCGACGACGGCGTCAAGGTCGTCATCTCGGACGTCGATACGGATGAGCTCGAGAAGACCGTCAACGAGCTGGGCAAGCCCAAGGAATTGTATGCCGTGCCATGTCACGTCGCGCGGCGTGCGGACGTCGATCGCGCGGTGGCGACCGCGGTCAGGGAATTCGGCCGGCTCGACATCATGGTCAACAATGCCGGCGTCGCCCGCAACCGCGACATCCTGGAGATTTCCGAAGAGGAATTCGACGAAATCATCGGCATCAACCTGAAGGGCGCGTTCTTCGGCGTGCAGGCGGCGGCCAAGCAGATGATCGCGCAGGGCGGCGGCGGGGTCATCATCAACATGTCCTCGGTGAACGCGCTGCTGGCGATCCCGACGCTTGCGACCTACGCCATCTCCAAGGGCGGCATGAAGCAGCTGACCTCGGTCGCCGCCGTCGCGCTCGCCCCGCACAACATCCGCGTCGTGGCGGTCGGGCCGGGCACGATTTTGACCGACATGGTGGCGTCGTCCATCTACACCTCGGAGGATGCCCGCAAGACCGTGATGTCACGCACGCCGGCAGGCCGCGGCGGCGAGCCGAGCGAGATTGCGTCGGTCGTAGCGTTCCTGGCGAGTGACGATGCGTCCTATATCACCGGGCAGACGATCTACCCGGATGGCGGGCGGTTGATCCTGAACTACACGGTGCCGGTGAAGGACAAGTGATCTGCTGAGGCAATCTGGATTGCTTCGCTGCGCTCGCAATGACGATTTGCGGCACGCGCGTTCCACATTTTCAGTGTCATCGCCCGGCTTGACCGGGCGATCCAGTACGCCGAGACAGTTGTGATGGAATCGATAGGCCGCGGCGTACTGGATGCCCCGCTTTCGCGGGGCATGACAGCGGTATTTGTGTTGGGCCGCGACTCTCACTCCGCCGCAATCGTCATCCCATAGCCCAGCCGCTTCGAGATGCCGCCGGCGCAGTCGCGCAGGGCATGGGCGATCGGGCTGTCCCAGCGCGCATCAAACGTGCCTTCCGGTCCCATCGCGGTGATGACCAGTGCGACATGGCCGGCATGGTCGAACACAGGCGCTGAGAATGCGTTGACGCCGGGCAGGGGATCGCCGAGCGCGCGGGCGAGGCCGTGCTTGCGGACCTCCGTGAGCATCTCGGCGACCTTCGCGCCTTTCACAGCACGCTTCGGATTGTAGCCGACGCCATGACGGTCGAGGCCGCTCTCGAGCGCGGCGTTGATGGTCTTCTCCGGCAGGAATGCCGCAAAGGCGCGGCCGGTTGCGGTTTCGAGCAGCGCCATCACCGAGCCGGCGCGCATCACGATGTGGACGGGCTGGCCGGGCTCTTCGAGCTGCACCACGGTCGGGCCGTGCGTGCCCCAGACCGCGAGCGAGACGGCATGGCCGATCTGGCTCGCGAGGCCTGCGATCTTCGGACGCGCGATCCGCAGGCCGGAGAGCCGGCGCAGGCTGATCAGGCCGAGCTCCAGCGCCAGCGCGCCGATCTCGTAGCGGCCGGTGGTCTCGTCCTGCTCGATCAGCCCGATACGGGAGAAGCTGGCGAGATAGGGATGCGCCTTGGCCGGCGTCATGCCGGCCTCGCGCGCGAGATCGCGCAGCATCATCGGTTCGCCGCATCTCGCGAGCGCGCGAAGCAATTCTCCACCGACCTCGATCGACTGGATGCCGCGGCTTTCTCTCTTCATGCGTCTCCTGGCGCGTGGCTTACGCCGCGTTGCGCTTGGCGGCGCTGTCGGCGAGATGACGGCCGGCAATGTAGCCGAAGGTCAGCGCCGGCCCAAGCGTGATGCCGGCGCCCGGATAATTGCCGCCCATGATGCTCGCCATGTCGTTGCCGGCGGCATAGAGCCCGGGAATCACCCGGCCTTCGGCGTCCAGCGCCCGCGCGTTCTCGTCGGTGACGATGCCGGCATAGGTGCCGAGATCGCCGATCACCATCTTGATGGCGTAGAACGGGCCGTTCTCGATCGGCGCGATGCAGGGATTCGGGCCGTGCATGGCATCCCCCTGGTAGCGGTTATAGGCTTTTGAACCTTTGCCGAAGGCGGCATCATGGCCCAGCGGCGCGGTCGCATTGAACTGCCTGACCGTCTCGGTGAACGCCGTCGTATCGATGCCGGCCTTCGCTGCCAGCGCCTCCAGCGTGTCGCCGCGCATGAGGTAACCGGTATCGAGGTGATGACCGAGCGGCATCGGGAATGGCGGCACGCAGCCGAGGCCGTATTTGCGCAGCGTCGGGTGATCGCAGACGAGATACGCCGCGATCTCCTCGCCGGGCTTCGCCGCCTTGATCATGGCCTGGACGAAGTCGTGATAGGAATTGCCCTCATTGGCAAAGCGCTTGCCGTCCCGCATCACCGCGATCACGCCGGGTTTGGCGCGGTCGATGAAATGCGGCATCACGCCGCTCGAACCATCCTTGCGTTTGGTCACCGACACCGGCACCCAGGCTGCCGCGTTCGGCAGGCGATCCTCGACGTGCCCGCCGGCGCTTTCTGCAAGGCGCAGGCCGTCGCCGGTGTTGCCGGTCGGTCCGGGCGAATAATGCTCATGGCCGGTCGGTGCGTGTGGAAACATCTTCTTGCGGCGTTCGACGTCATGCGGGAAGCCGCCGCAGGCGAGCACGACGCCCTGCCGCGCGCGGACGCGCACCTCGCGTCCTTCGCGGGTGACGATGGCGCCGGTCACCGTGCCGTTCTCGACCGTCAGCTCGCGCACCGGCGAGGACAGCCACATCGGAATCTTCAGATCCTGCGCGGATTTGGCGAGGCGCCCGGCGAGCGCGTTGCCGTTGGTCAAGGTCATGCCGCGGCCATAGCGCAGCACGTCCATCAGGTGCCGTGACAGGCGCTTGGCGACGTATACCGCCGAGGTCAGCGACTTCGTCACGCGCATGAAATGGATGATCTCCTTGCCGGAGCCGAGCATCATGCCGAACACGGTCAGCTCGGGCAGCGGCATGCCCAGCGTCTTGATCTGATCGCCGAGCTCGCGGCCGTCGAACGGGCGCGTCACCATGGAGCGGCCGCCCTGCGCGCCGCCCGGCGCTTCGGCGTGATAGTCGGGAAACACCAGCGGCATGTCGAAGCGCAGCGCGGTCTTGGTCGTGAAGAAATCCACCGCTTCAGGACCGGCGCTGAGGAAGGCATCGACGCGCGCGGCGTCAAAATTGTTGCCGGCTTCGTGCCGCAGGTAAGTGCGGGCCTGCTCCGGCGTTTCTTCGATGCCGTAGGCCTTCGCCAGCGAGGTGCCGGGGATCCAGAGCCAGCCGCCGGAGCGGGCGGTGGTGCCGCCGAAGCGCGGCTCCTTCTCGACGATCAGCACGTCGAGGCCGCGATAACCCGCGGTGATCGCGGCCGACATGCCGGAGGCACCCGATCCGGCCACGAGCACATCGCACTCGTAAGTCTCAATTGCGTTGCGCTCGTTGCCGGTCATGCGGGCCTCATTTCTTCAGCAGCGGACATTTGGATTCGGAGACCGGGCGGAAGGCGTCCTCGCCCTTTACTGTCTTGACGATTTCCAGATAGTCCCAGGGTTCCTTGGACTGCTCGGGCGATTTCACCTTGGCGAGATACATATCGCGGATGACGCGGCCGTCCTCGCGCAATTTGCCGCCATGGACAAAGGTATCCTCGATCGGCAGCTCGCGCATCTTGGCCATCACCTTGGCGGGGTCGTCGGTGCCGGCGGCCTTGATGCCTTTCAGATAATGCAGCACCGAGCCGTAGACGCCGGTCTGGATCATGGTCGGCATCACCTTGGTGCGCTCGTAGAACTTCTTCGACCAGGCGCGGGTCGCCTCGTCCATGTTCCAGTACGACGCCGTCGTCATGTAGGTGCCCTGCGCGGCCTTCAGGCCGATTGCGTGCACGTCGGTGTCGAACATCAACAATCCGACCAGCTTCTGGCCGCCCTGGACCAGTCCGAACTCGCCGGACTGCTTGATCGCGTTGTCGGTGTCCTGGCCGGCATTGGCGAAGGCGACCACGTCGGATTTCGAGCTCTGCGCCTGGAGCGCGAAGGAGGAGAAGTCCGCCGTGTTGGTCGGATGCTTCACGCCGCCCAGCACCTTGCCGCCCATCTCGTTGATGAAGCGCGTTGCGTCCTTTTCGAGCTGCTGGCCGAAAGCGTAGTCCGCGGTGATGAAGTACCAGGACTTGCCGCCTTCCTTGATCACGGCGGAGGCCGTCACCTTGGACAGCGCGTAGGTATCGTAGGTGAAATGCACGGTGTTCGGGCTGCACAGCTCGTCGGTCAGCGAGCTCGCGCCGGGGCCGGAGAGCAGCGCGATCTTGTTGCGTTCGCGCACCATGTTGTGCACGGCGATCGCGATGCCGGAATTGGGGATGTCGACGACGGCGTCGACCTTGCCGTTGTCGAACCAGCCGCGCACGATCTGCACGCCGACGTCGGTCTTCATCTGATGGTCGGCGCTGATGATCTCGATCGGCTTGCCGAGCACGGTCGGTCCGAACTCCTCGACCGCCATCTTGGCCGCCTCGACCGACCCCGGCCCGCTGTTGTCGCGGCCCCAGCTCGACAGATCCGTCAGCACGCCGATCCGCACCGCGTCGTCGGAGACCTGCGCGCGCGCCGCCGTGGTCATGGCAGCCGAAGTTATGGCCGCGAGCAAGGTGCAGGCCAAAAGCCCTCTCATCGTCGATCCCTCTCTTATTGGCCGCTTGGCGCGGCTGGTTATTCTGGGGGTAAATTAGATATTAGCGAATGAGTTTGTCAATGGTGAATAGCGGGTTCCTTCTGGTGGCAGGGGTGCATCTGTTTCGACAATCGTCATTGCGAGCGAAGCGAAGCAATCCAGTCCCTCTCCGTTGAGGGATTCTGGATTGCTTCGTCGCAAGAGCTCTCGCAATGACGGGTGTGGAGCAGTGGCGCATAAATCTCGCCCAGTTATCCTGTGAGAGCCATCACGCCCGCAGGTTGCAACCGTCCACACGATTAGCCATGATGCCGCCAGGAATCTTTGGGGCAGGGCATGACGGCAGCAACGGGGGTCTCCGCGGCCGCGGAGAAATCGACGACGGCGCATGTGGTGTGGGCAAGCGCGCTCGGCACCGCGATCGAGTGGTACGATTTCCTGATCTACGGCACGGCAGCTGCACTTGTCTTCAACAAGCTGTTCTTTCCGAGCTTCGATCCCTTCGTCGGAACGCTGGTGGCGTTCTCGACCTATGCGGTCGGCTTCGTGGCGCGTCCGATCGGCGGCGCCATCATCGGGCATTACGGCGACCGGCTCGGCCGCAAGACCATGCTGGTCGCGACCATGATCGCGATGGGGCTCGGCACCTTCCTGATCGGCTGCCTGCCGACTTACAGCCAGATCGGCGTCTGGGCGCCGATCCTGCTCATCATCCTGCGCTTCGTCCAGGGCATCGGGCTCGGGGGCGAATGGAGCGGCGCGGTCGTGATGGTGATCGAGCACGCCGGTGATCGCCGCGGCTTCTACGGCAGTCTGGTGCAGATCGGCTTTCCCGTCGGCGTCGCCGCCTCGACCGGTATCTTCGGCCTGATGACGCAACTGCCCGAGGCCGACTTTTTGAGCTGGGGCTGGCGCGTTCCGTTCCTGATCAGCATCCTGCTCGTCGGCGTCGGCTTCATCGTACGGCTCAAGCTCGCGGAGACACCGCACTTCAAGGAAGTCGTCGAGCGCAAGGAAGTGCTGGCGCAGCCGGTGCTGGAGGTGTTGCGCCGCGACTGGCGCAGTTTTCTGCTCGCGATCGGCATCACAGTGTCGGAGGTCGGGCTCGCTTATCTCCTCACCGTCTTCACCGTGGTCTATGCGACGACGAAACTCGGCCTGCCTCGCCAGGTGATCCTGAACGCTGTGGTCTATGCCGCGATCGTCGAGTTCGCGACGCTGCCGCTTGCGGGGTGGCTGTCTGACATTTTCGGCCGCAAGGCGCTGTATCTCGCCGGCGGGGTGTTCTCGGTGGCGCTGGCGTTTCCGCTGTTCTGGTTCCTCGACACCAGGGAGCCGGCGCTGATCACGTTCGCGCTCGTGGTCACGATGACGCTGACGCACGCGCTGCTGTTCGGGCCGAAGGCGGCGTTCATGCCGGAGCTGTTCCGCACCCAGGTCCGCTACAGCGGCGCATCGCTCGGCGCCAACGTCGCGGCCGCGCTCAGCGGCGGCTTCTCGCCGCTGATTGCGACCGCACTGCTCGCATGGGCCGGCTCGTCCTGGGCGGTGTCGGTCTACATCATCGCGCTGTCGGTCATCACGATCATCGCGACGCTGATGGCGCCGGAGACGGCGCGCGACGCGCTGAAGTCGTAAGCGCGGTCACCGGCAGGCGGGGTTTGCTGCGTCCGGAAACGCCAGGAAGGTGACGGTCGCCGGCACCAGCCGGATCGCTCCCGCGGGTGTTGCGCGCGGCTCAAGTCGGGGCAGTTCGTCATCGGCACTCAGCGCGAGCGCCTTGCCGTTCAGCTGAACTGTCGCGTCCTGCAGCCGCGTCGCATGTATCGTGTAACGCTCGGCGGGGTGTGACAGCGTCAGGGTCGATGATGCGTGCCGCGACGCGTTGATTGCGAGCACGGACACGGCGCCCCGGATGCCCGGATGGCAATGCGCGTAGAGATGGAGATCTGGCGCGGCGACCGGGTTCGCGTCGAGCACGATCGCCCCCATCAGCCGATGCCAGAGCAGCGCGGCCCAGTAGCTCGGCCGCGGACGGAACGTTCCCTCGTCGAGCAGGCCGTAGTCGCTGGCGGCCAGCGTGTTGTGCATCACCACCTGGACGCCGGCCCTTGCCAGGCGTCCGTGCTGGTCGAGATAGCGGAATGCGTCGAGAAACGTCTTGTCCGATGGATTGCCGCCGCAGGCGGCGTTTGCCGTCTCCGTCAGCCAGATCGGCTTGCTAGGCTCGAATGCGTCGCGCAGGGCCCGGTAGGTCGTGAACGTCGCGTCGGTGCGTGCCAGCCAGTCCGCGGAGAGCGCCTGCGCTGGATCGTCGCGGCCGCCGCAGCGCGGCGAGAGCGTGTTGTAGTGATGATAGGAGAAGCGATCGATGCCGGAGGCGGATGCGGCGAGCAGATCGCGCGTGGTGATGCCCGACCCGGATGGCGACAGCGCGTCGCCGGTTGAACCCGGACCGACGATCAGCGTCTCGGGCGCCGCGCGTCGCATCCATTCGCGAAAGATCCTGAAGTCCCGGCCATAAGCGGCCGCATCATATCCCGGCGGCGCGCCGTTCGTCGCCGCAAGCGTCGGCTCGTTCATGAATTCCACCGCCGCGATGTGGCCACCCAGCGAACGCGTCGTGTCGATCAGGCGCTGCGCCTGATCGGTCTTCCACGTGCCATCCGCATCGCGGCTGCCCGGACCGATCGCGAAGGAGGTGACGATCTCCGCGTCGACGGCGCGGGCAAAGTCGATGACGTCGCGCCATCGGTTGCGGCTGAGCACGTCATTGAATCCCGGCGGGGGCTTGGCCGGCGCATGGTTCGTGTCGGCAAAGAACGTCGCATTGGCCCAGGTGCCGCTCACGCGCAGATAGGCCGGCGCCAAAGCGGCGGCGAGCTTGCGCAGCCGCGCGTTGGCCAGATCGATCGGCGGCCTCTCGCCGTAACGATCCCGCTCATCGAGCGCGCGCATCGTTCGCGGATAGGGCTTCCAGAACCGGCCGCCGGTCACCTCCACCATCTCGATATTGTAGGATTGAAAGCGCGCATCGATCGTCCCGATCGCCTTCAGCTCGGCGGGTGCGATGGAGGCGCCGCCGGCGTCCGCCGCGTCTAACGTTGTGGCAGCGAGCAGGCTCATCAGCAGCATCTGCGGCCGAAGCAGCCCGAAAGCCGACTTGATCCGTGACACGGTCATCTGGTCCGCGGCGCAGCGGCGATGGATTTCCCTCCCGGCCGGCCCTTGCGCACCAAACTCCAGAAATTCTCGGCCGCCCGGGTCATGCGGGCCCGCGTGCGGAACAGCGAGACGCTGATCGGAATGTCCCAATCCGCGCCGCCGGCGCGCAACAGACGGCCGCTGTCGAGATCGGCGCGGACGAGGCTCATCGGAGCCCACGTCACGCCGCGCCCTTCGCGCGCCATGTCGACCAGCAGCATGACCGGCGCGGCGAAGCCGGGCGCCAGCCACGCCGTCGGATCCTTCGCGGCAAGGAACGAGGTGACGAGCCGCCCCACACCCGAGCCGGGGTGATAGGCGAGATAGGGCAGCGGCGCGCCCGATGCGCCGGGCAGGGCATAACGAGGCTGTGCCTTTTTGCTGCTGCGTCCACCGCGGCCCGATTTTGCGGCCGGCGCGCTGATCGGGATCAGCACGTCGGTCGTGAGATCGACGCGCTGGAAGCGGTCCATGTCGAGCCGGCTTACCAGCGTCGGATGGTAGTGCGCCAGCATGAAATGCGCCTGCGCGTCCAGAAGCAGCTTCTCGCAGCCGGCGAAATTCGAAGCTACGAGCTGAACGGCCGAGTCGGCCCGCGCGCTGTCGGAGTTGCGGATCCATTCCGGAAAGAAGGTCTGCGACAGTGAATGCGTGGCCGCGAAGGTGATGGTCTCGGCCTTCAGCCGTGCGACCTCGAGCGCCTCCTCGCGTCCGACCAGGACCCGGCGCAGCACGTCCTCCGCGACGGGGCGGAAACTCTCGCCGGCCGGCGTCAGTGTGATCGTGTGGGTCGAACGTTCGAACAGCGGCGTGCCCAGCCACTCCTCGAGCGACCTGATGCGGCGGCTCAGCGCCGGCTGGGTCACATGCCGTCGCTGGGCGGCGCGCGAGAACCCGCCCTCCTCGGCAATGGCGAGGAAATCCTCCAGCCAGACCAGGTCCATGATGCGGTTTCGTCCTCAAATCATACCGATACGGCATTAGCGCCTCGGGCGCTGCTGGTCCAATGTAAACAGCGCAAAACCAGAACAAGGCGCCACTCCGCATGGCGCGACGATGCGTTGGAGGAAATCAATTGCAGATCGCCGCAACTCCGCTGTCGGAGACTATATTGAGCCCCGTTTCCGAACGGCGCCGCAAGCCGCTCTGGCGCGAGCAATATGTCCTGGTGGTCGCGGGCGCCGCGCTCGGTGCGCTCCTCGGTGCCCTGTTTCCGGCATTTGCGGTGGAGCTCAAGCCGCTCGGCGATGCCTTCATCTCGCTGATCAAGATGACGATCGCGCCGCTGATCTTCCTGGTGGTGGTCACCGGCATCGCGCAAGTCGGTGACATGAAGGCGGTCGGCCGCATCGGACTCAAGGCCTTCGTCTATTTCGAGGCGGTGACGACCGTCTGTCTGTTGATCAGTTTTGTGGTGGTGCGCTGGGTGCAGCCCGGCGCGGGCGTGGCGCATGCCACCGCGCAGCAGGCGGAGACCGTCGCGCGCTATTCGCAGGCCCATGTCGGGTCGCTGTCAGCCTACATCCAGCACATGATCCCGGAGAGTTTTGTCGGCGCATTCGCGGCCGGCGACGTGCTCCAGGTGCTCGTGCTCGCGCTTCTTTGCGGCATCGGCCTGTTGCTGCTCGGCGAAAAGGCCGCGCCGCTGCGGACGGGCCTCGAGCGCGTGACCGAGCTGGTGTTCAGCGTCGTTCACGTCGTGGTGGCGCTGGCCCCGATCGGAGCGTTCGGCGCGATGGCCTTCACGGTGGCGAAGTTCGGCGCGGCCACGCTCTATGCGCTGGCGCTATTGGTCGGCACCGCCTGGGCGATGATGGCGTTCTTCATCTTCGTCATTCTCGGCACGATCTGCCGCCTCGCCGGTATTCGCCTGATGGATTTGCTGCGCCTGCTGCGCAACGAGCTGCTGGTCGTGCTCGGCACCTCGTCGTCGGAAACCGCCATTCCCGGCATGATGGAGAAGCTGCCGAAGGCGGGTGTGGGGCGGGCAGTCGCCGGCCTCGTCATTCCCTCCGGCTATTCCTTCAATCTCGATGGTGTCGCGCTGACGCTGCCGCTCTCCACGATGTTCGTCGCCCAGGTCTACGGCATCGAATTGTCGGCCGGCCAGCAATTGAGCCTGTTCGTGGTGATGCTGTTCACCAGCAAAGGCGCCGCGGGCGTCACCGGCGGCGCTTTTGCCGCGCTCGCCGCGACGGTGATCGCCGCGGGGTTGCCGGCGGAGGGACTGGCGCTGCTGCTCGGCATCGACCGCTTCATGTCGCTGGCGCGCTCCATCACCAACACCATAGGCAATGCCGTCGCCGCGATCGTGGTCGCGAAATGGGACGGGGAATTCAACCGGGAGGACTGGGCTCAGTCCACCGTTCAAATCCAGGCAGTGAAGTAAGGATCCAAGGTTCCGATATGGCTACCAGCACCAATGAACGGCCCGTTATCGCACTGACGCCGGGCGACTGCACCGGCATCGGCCCCGAACAGATCGCGCGCATCCTCTCCGACGACCGGCTCGCCGACGCCGCTCGCCTCGTCGTGATCGGTGACGCCCGCGTGCTCGAGATGGGCATGGCGCATGCCGGCGCGACGCTGAAGGTCGAGCGGATCGCCTCGCCCAAGGCTGCCAATTGGGGCCGCGGCGCTGTGCAGCTTGTCGACCTCGGCAACACCGATCCCGCCCAATTCCCGATCGGCAAGGCCAGCGCGGAATCGGGCCGGCTGACCGGCGAGACGCTGTCGCGTGCGATCGATTTCGCCAAGGCGGGCGAGGTCGATGCGATCACGTTTGCGCCGCTCAACAAGCGCGCGATGTTCGACGGCGGCTGGAAGTTCCCCGACGAGCACAAGATGTTCGCGAGCCTGCTCGGGCACAAGACCTATTTCTCCGAGATGAACGTGCTCGACGGCCAGTGGATGTCGCGCGTCACCGGGCATCAATCGCTGCGCGAGGCGCTCGACGGCATCAATCCGGCGAGCATCACCGACTCGATCGAGCTGGTCGACCGCATGATGCGGAGGGCTGGCGTCGCCAGGCCGCGCATCGCGGTCGCCGCGCTCAATCCACATGCCGGCGAGAACGGCCTGTTCGGCCGCGACGAGATCGAGATGATCCGGCCAACGGTCGAAGCCGCCGCGAAGACGGGGATTGCCTGCACGGGACCTTATCCCGCCGATACCGTCTACGTCCGCGCCTTCGCCGGCGAGTTCGACAGCGTGGTCGCGATGTATCACGACCAGGGCCAGATCGCGACCAAGCTGCGCGGCTTCAACCGCGGCGTCACCGTCACCGCGGGTCTCGAGACCGTCTTCACCACGCCATCGCATGGCACCGCGTTCGACATCGTCGGCACGGGCGTCGCCAAGACCGGTGCGCTCGAAAGCGCGGTGCGGCTCGCGGCACAACTGGTATCGATCAAGGTCAAGGAGGCTGCCTATGCACACTGATCGCAGGACCCTGCTCCAGGCGGCGGCCGCGCTGCCGCTCGCAACCGTCGGCGCCAACGCCGCCTTCGCACAGACGCCGGCCGCAACGCCCGCCGCCGCGCCACCCATGGAGGTGACGCGTGCGCTGGCGCATTATCTCGTGACCGCGAGTTATGACGACCTGCCGGCCAATGTGCGCAAGGAAGGCGTGCGCACGCTGCTGAACTGGGTCGGCGTCGCCATCGGCGGATCGCACCACGAGACGGTCGATATCGCGGTCTCCGCGCTCGGTCCGTTCTCCGGGCCGCAGCAGGCCTCGCTGTTCGGGCGGCGTGAGCGGTTCGACATCATGAACGCGGCCTTCATCAACGGTGTGTCGAGCCACATCTTCGACTATGACGACACGCATCTGAAGACAATCATCCATCCTGCCGGTCCCGTGGCCTCGGCCATTCTCGCGCTGTCGGAGATGCAGCCGGTATCGGGCAAGGATTTCCTGAACGCGCTGGTGCTCGGCGTCGAGGCCGAGTGCCGGATCGGCAACTCGGTCTATCCGAACCATTACGATGTCGGCTGGCACATCACCGGCACCGCCGGTGTGTTCGGCTCCGCCGCGGCCGTCGGCAAGCTGTTGAAGCTGAACGAGCAGCAGATGACATGGGCGCTCGGCCTTGCCGCCTCGCAGCCGGTGGGCCTGCGCGAATCCTTCGGCTCGATGAACAAGAGCTTCAATCCAGGCCGTGCCGCATCAAGCGGCATTTTCGCGGCGATCCTGGCCTCGAAGAATTTCACCTCGTCCGACGCCATGATCGAGGCCAAGCGCGGCTGGGCCAACACGATCAGCACCAAGCAGGACTACAACGAGATCCTGGGCGACCTCGGCAAACGCTATGAGGCCGCGCTCAATACCTACAAGCCATTCGCCTGCGGCATCGTTATGCACCCGGCAATCGACGCCGCGATCCAGCTCCGCAACGAGAGCAAGGTGACTGCGGACCAGATCGAGCGCGTCGATCTCAAGGTCCATCCGCTGGTGCTGGAACTGACCGGCAAGAAGACGCCGAAGGCGGGCCTCGAAGGCAAGTTCAGCATCTACCACGCGGTCGCGGTGGCGATCGTGGAGGGCGCAGGCGGCGAGAAGCAGTTCAGCGACCGGGCCGTGACCGATCCGACAGTCGTCGCGCTGCGCGGCAAGGTGAATCCGGTGATCACACCCGGCATCAAGCCGGAGCAGGTCGACCTCACCATCGTGCTCAAGGACGGCCGCAAGCTCAACCGCTACATCGAGCATGCGATCGGCAGCGTCGAGGTGCCGATGACCGACAAGCAGCTCGAAACCAAATTCTCGGACCTTGCCGAGGGTATCATCCCTGCTGCGACGATCCGGCGCGTGATGGACGCCTGCTGGAATGTCGAGGGCCTGCCGAACGCGGCGGAGATCGCAAAGATGTCGGTCGCGTCCTGACCGCGGGGGAGAGAAGCATGCCGTCACGCCGCCGTTTCCTGCAATCCGCCGGCTCGGTTGCCGCCCTGGCCGCGACCGGCGGTCGTGCGGCTCTCGCCGAAGGTCCGGGCGTGACGGAGCGCCTTGCCCGCTACATGGTCGTCGCGCGCGATCAGGAACTGCCCGCACAAGTCATGCTCGAATGCAAGCATCGCATTCTCGATACGCTCGGTGCGATGGTGTCGGGCTCGCGCATGCGGCCGGGCGAGATGGCATTGAAATATGTTCGCACGCTCGGCGGTGATGAGCAGGCATCCGTGATCGGTTCCGATTTCCGCACCACGGCGGTCAACGCGGCATTGGCCAACGCTATGTGTGGACATGCCGACGAGACCGACGATTTCGAGCCCGTCACCAAGGCGCATCCGGGATGCTCGGTCGTGCCCGCCGCCCTTGCGATTGGCGAGCGCGAGCATCGCAGCGGACAGGATTTCATTCGCGCCGTCGCGCTCGGCTACGACCTGACCTGCCGATTGCTGTTCGCTCTGGGTCCCGACCTCGTCCGCGGTTCGCATCGGAGTGCCGAAGGGACGTCCTCGACGTTCGGCGCGTTCGGGGCCGCCGCATCGCTGGCGCGGCTCGATGAAAAGGGAATGCGCTACGCGATTTCCTACTCGTCGCAGCAGGTCTCCGGCCTTTGGAGCTGGGTGAAGGACCACGACCATATCGAGAAAGCGTTCGACTTCGCCGGCATGGGCGCACGCAACGGCGTCATGGCAGTCGACATGGTGAAGGCAGGCCTGACCGGCGTCGACGACGTGCTCGATGGCACCCACAATCTCTTCATCGCGCTGTCGACCGATCCGAAGCCGGAGGAGATGGTGAAGGATCTCGGCAAGCGCTTTTACGTCACGGAGACCGCGATCAAGACATTTTCGGTCGGCTACCCCATCCAGTCGCCGTTGGATGCGATGCTGACGCTGCGCAAGCAGCACAGCCTCACGCCAGATAATGTGCGTAGCATTCTGGTCAAGCTGCCGACCGATGCGATGGGAATTGTGGGCGAGAGCGCGATGCCAGACGTCAACTGCCAGCATCTCGTGGCTGTCGCGCTGGTCAAGGGCGCCGTGTCGTTCAACGACAGTCACGACGTCGCGCTGATGCATGATCCAAAAATCCTGGAGCAGCGCGCCAAGGTGACGCTGGCCGGCGACAAGGCATTGATGGACCCGGCGGCGCCGCGTGGCGCTGTCGTCGAGGTGACATTGACCGATGGCAAGAAGGTCGAGCACTTCACGAAGTATCCGCCGGGCACCAAGGAGAATCCGCTGAGTACGGAAGCAGTGGCGGCCAAGACGCGGGATCTGATTGCACCGGTATTGGGCAGTGACAGGGCCGAGAAGCTGATCGAGCAGATCGGCCATCTCGAACGGCTTGACGACGTCGGCAAGTTGAGGCCATTGCTGACGGCGTGATGAATCAATCAACAACAAGACAAACATCAAGGAAGTGCCCATGCGCGGGGTTATGCGACGCACCTTTCTGGCCGCCTGTGCGGCCGTTCTGTTCTCCGGCTTCGCGGTAGCGCAGGACTATCCCTCCCGACCCGTCAAGATCATCGTGCCGTTCCCGGCCGGCGGGTCCAACGACATCATCGCCCGCATCGTCGCGCAGAAGCTGACTGAGCGGAACGGCCAGACTTTCCTCGTTGAGAACCGCGGCGGCGCCGGCGGCAATATCGGGGCCGAGACGGTCGCGAGCGCAGAGCCCGACGGCTACACCCTGCTGCTGACCGCGCCGCCTCCGCTGACGATCAACGGCTCTCTCTACAAAAAGCTGCCGTTCGATCCCGCCAAGGCCTTTGCGCCGGTGGCGCTGATCGCCTCGGTGCCGATTGTGCTGGTCGTCAATCCGTCGGTGCAGGCGAAGAACGTGGGCGAGCTGATCGCGCTGGCCAAGGCGAAGCCCGGCTCGCTCAATTTCGGCTCGTCCGGCATTGGCTCGACCAATCATCTGGCGGGCGAACTGCTCAAGAGCATGGCCGGCGTGGACATCGTCCACGTGCCCTATCGCGGTGCTGCGCCGGCGATGAACGATCTGCTCGCAGGGCAGATCCCGTTCATGTTCGACAACATGCCCGCGGTGTTGCCGCAGGTGCAAGGCAAGGCCATCAATGCGATCGCGGTCGCAGGCGCCAAGCGTGCGGAAGCCTTGCCCGACGTGCCGACGGTGGCTGACACCATTCCCGGCTTCGAGGCTTCGTCCTGGTTCGGACTGGTGGCGCCGGCCAAGACGCCAGCGCCCGCGCTCGCCAAGCTGAGCGGCGAGCTCGAGACCATTCTGAAGATGCCGGATGTCAAGAAGCGGCTCGCTGAACTCGGGGCCGAGCCCGGCACCGTTTTCGGCGACGCATTCGGTCAATTCATGACTGACGAAACCGCAAAATGGGGCAAGCTCGTCAAGGCCTCCGGCGCCACGGTCGATTAGCGAGTTGGGTTAGCGTCATGGATCTCAATCTGGGCGGCAAGGTTGCCGTCGTGACCGGCGGCAGCATCGGCATCGGCCGTGCCATTGCCGCCGAACTCGCGCGCGAGCAGGCGCACGTCGTCATCGTCGCGCGCGACGCCGAGCGGCTTGCGGCGTCGGCGCAGGAGATGTCGCGGGACACCGGCCGGCGCGTGATCGCCTGTGCCGGCGACATGACCAAGCCTGACGACATAGCCCGTGCAATGACCACCGCGCGCGAGGCCTTCGGCCGGATCGATATCCTCGTCAACAACGCCGGCGCCTCGCCGATGGGCCGGATCGCGGAGACACCTGATGCGACCTGGGCCAAGTCGATCGAGCTGAAGCTGCTCGGCTACATGCGCTGCGCGCGCAATGTCCTGCCTGAAATGCGCGACCGCCGCTGGGGCCGCGTCATCAACATCATCGGCCGCAGCGGGCATCAGCCGCGTGCGGCCTATATGGCGGGCGGCGCGGTCAACGCGGCGCTGCTCAACTTCACGCTGGCGCTCGCCGAGGAATGCGCGCCTGATAATGTGCTGGTCACCGGCGTCAATCCCGGACCGGTGCAGACCGACCGCTGGGACAGCCTCATCTCTCAAGGTGCGGCGATCTCAGGCCAGGATCAGGGCGCGACCAATGCTGTGGCGATCGCCTCGGTTCCGCTCGGCCGCGTCGGGCAGCCACATGAAGTGTCCGGCCTCGTCGCGTTCCTCTGTTCAGACCGCGCGTCCTTCATTACTGGTACCTGCATCAATGTCGATGGCGGCGGAACGAGGTGTATCTGATGGCTAGCGAACTGCGGAAGATCGGTGTCAGCGAGGATTGCGAGCTTGCTGTTCGCATCGACGATTATCTGCTGCCATGGGACGTCAAACCGCCGGTCGTGATGCTGCACGGACTCGCCGAGAGCGGCGAGGCGTTCCGGCGCTGGGTGCCTTACTTTGCCACGCATCATCTCGTGGTGCGCCCGGACCTGCGCGGCTACGGCGATTCGACGCCGATGCAGGGCGACTATGTCTATCGCTTCGCAGGCCTTGGCGACGACATCATCCGGATGCTCGACGTGCTGAAGCTCGATCGCGTGTTCCTGGTCGGCGGCAAGATCGGCGGCACGCTGGCGATGCATCTCACGGCAAAACACCCGGATCGCGTGATCGCAGTCGCCGCGGTCGGTGCGCCGGCTTCGCTCACCTCCTTCAACGAGCGTGCGCCGACCTGGCGCAAGCAGATCCGCGAGCAGGGCGTCGAGCCCTGGGTGCGCGAGACCACGGCCGGCCGCCTCGGCTCCTCGCTGCCGCCGGCGGCGCTGGACTGGTGGATCAAGCTGATGTCGAAGACCAAGGCCTCGACGTTGGAGGCATTCCTACAGATGGTGCCGACGGTCGACGTCACCGGCGAGCTTCCGTCCATCAAGCGTCCGACGCTGGTGATCACCACGACCGGCTCCGGTCTCGGCGACGTCGCCTCCGTGAAGGCATGGCAGGAAACGATTCCAGGCTCGAAGCTGGAAGTGCTGCCGGGTGATTCCTATCACGTCGCCGCGACTGACCCGGACGTTTGCGCGCAAAAAGTTCGCGCGTTCTTCGATCGCGTCGCGACCTAAGACGTACAGGGCGGGCCATTGGCCTGCCCTGCATTTGGCTCTAAGACTACCGTTCGACAAGAAACGGCAAATATCAGGGAGTGAAGCCATGACGAAAACCACGCGACGCAGCGTGCTCACGGCCGCCGCCGCGATGACAGCGGCAGGCCTCACTGAGGTGACGCCGGCTGCGGCGCAGGTCGCACCCAAGCCGATCTTCCCGGTGCCGATGGTGGCGATCCCGATCGTCGGCGAGAGCAGCGTGTTCCAGGTCCGCCGCATCTACTGCATCGGCCGCAATTATGCCGCGCACGCGATCGAGCGCGGCTCGGATCCGAACCGCGAGCCACCCTTCTTCTTCCAGAAGCCGACGGACGCGATCCAGAACGTCGCGGTCGGCCAGGTTGCCGACCATCCCTATCCGTCACTGACCAAGAACTATCATCACGAGGTCGAGCTGGTCGCCGCGCTGAAATCGGGAGGCACCAACATCCCGGCCGACAAGGCACTCGACCATGTCTACGGTTACGCGCTCGGCCTCGACATGACCCGGCGCGATCTCCAGAACGGCATGGCCGCGGAGAAGAAGCCCTGGGAGATCGGCAAGAGCTTTGACCAGGCCGCGGTGATCGGACCCATCCACCCCGCCAGCAAAACCGGCCATTTCGAGAAGGGCGCCATCTCGCTCGCGATCAACGGCACGGTGAAGCAGAGCTCGGATCTCAGCAAGATGATCTGGAGCGTGGCCGAGCAGATCGCAAAGCTGTCGGAAGCGTTCGAGCTGAAGGCCGGCGACATCATCTATTCCGGCACGCCGGAGAATGTCGGCCCGGTGGTGAAGGGCGACGTGCTGCTGTGCAAGCTCGAAGGCTTGCCGGATATGTCGATCAAGATCGTTTAACCGATCCCTGCAGCCAAGTATCGCGTCGGGAGGTGCTCATGTTGCGGCATGCTGTGATAGCCACGTTGAGTCTGGCCTTTGCGATCACCGTTGCAAAGGCCGAAGGCCCCGTCGACATCGCGCCGACGGGAGCGCTCCGTGTGGCGGTGGCTGTCGGTCCTGCCGCGTCGGCGTTCTGGACGACGCGCGATCCTTCCACCGGAAAGCCGCGCGGCGTTACGGTCGAACTCGCCAAGGCTGCCGCTGACAAGCTGCACGTTCCGCTTCAGCTCGTCGAATACCAGAGCTCCGACGAGATCGCGGCCGCTGGCAGTAAGGACGTCTGGGATCTCTCCTTCATGCCGGCGGACGTCAAGCGCGAACAGTTCGTGGACCAGGGGCCGGCTTACGTCGCCTATATGAGCGGCTATCTCGTGCGGGCCGGTTCGGACATCCGGATCGTTGCGGATGTCGATCGCGCCGGCATGCGGGTTGGTTGCATCGAAGGGACATCGACGTCACGTACGGTCGAGAAATCGCTGAAACAGGCGAAGCTGACAAAGTTCGTGAAGCCGGAAGAGGCGGCCGAATTGATCGGCAAGGGGCAGCTCGATGCTCTGGCGATGGGCATGGGAGCTCTGGAAGACCTTTCGCGAAAGCTGCCCGGAACCAAGGTGCTGGACGAAGTGATTCAATCGACCGGCGTGGTCGTGGTTGTTCCCAAGGGCAAGGCCGCGGCGAAGACCTGGGCCGCGCACTTCCTCGATGAGGCCAAGGCCGACGGCACCGTGCGTCGCGCGCTCGACGGTAACGGATTTACCAGCGACAAGATCGCGCCGTAGTTGCGCCGAACTGCGTCCGCTGGAACCGCGACTGGCGGCGGGGGTCTTTGAATTGCCGGAGTTCCATCGGCCATTGCCCCGTGTTGGGCAACGAACAAACCTCGTGCGGCCATATTTGAGTAAGAGTGATCTCCCGAGAGGGAGGCGCTTGCGATGAAGAAAGCTTTGATCACTGCGGCCGTGCTGCTGGCTGGCGTGCCTGCGAGCGCCGTTGCGCAGGAGCGCGCTGGTGCTGCGGCGATAGGCGCCGTGTCCGGGGCCGTCGTGCTCGGTCCGGTCGGTGCGGTCGCGGGGGCAGTGATTGGCTATACCGCCGGTCCTTCAATCGCGAGGTCATGGGGCGTGAGAGGTTCGCGGTCGGCAAGACACCAGCAGCCGCCGCGTCGCGAGGCGTACCGCGCAGCCGCGACCGGCGCTCCGCCGAGCGCACGCGAGGCGATAAATGCCAACGGCCAGATCAGAGCCGCTAGCAATCCGCCGGCTCAAGCCGCGCCTGCGGTGCAGCCTGTTCAAGCTGCGCCTGTTGCGCCGGCGGCGACTTCGACCCCGCCCGTTCAGGGACTCGAATGAGGCTCCGGCTTTAGGCCGCGGTCGTCTTCGGCCGCAGCCGGTCGACGGTCCGTGCGATCAGCGCGGCCACCTCCGGCACCTTCGGACCAATCCGAAACTCCGGCCCTGCGACGACGACGGAGAGACGGCGATCACCGATCGGCAGCGGGATCGCGGCACCCGCGAGGTCGCGGCTGTAATCGGCGAAGCTCTGGCAATAGCCGCGCGCGATCGAATTGCGCAGCTCGAGCTCCACGGCCTCGATGCTGATCGGCGTCGACGGGCCGTATTGCTTGAATTCGATCTTGCGATAGACGGAGTCGCGCTCTTCCTGCGAATATTGCAGCAACAGGGCGCGGCCGCTCGCGGTGGCGTGGATCGGCACGCGGTGGCCGATGGTCGCGAAATAGCGGATCGCGGCCTGGGATTCGACGACGTCGATGAACACCGCCATCACGCCGGCCGGCGCCACGATGGATGCGGTCTCGCCCGTCTCGGCGGAGAGATCTGCGATCAGCTGATGCGCCCACGGCGGCAGCGGCTCGACCTCGGAGATCATCCGCGCCATCGCCAGCCAGCGCGGCGTCGGATAGAAGCCGGCGCGCGGGCGGGGCTCATAGAGATAGCCCTTCTCGGACAGCGTCGCGAGCAGGTTGAAGGTCGACGAGCGCGGCCAGCCGAAATGATCGGCGATCTCGGCAAGCGTCGCCGGCTTCCTCGTTTGCGCGAAGAATTCCATGATCTCCAGGACGTTTGCGGCTTGGCGAACGATCATGGTGGCGGCGTTCCGATCTAGGGCTGGCCGAGGATCTTCTTCGCGGCGCGAAGATGCGGCTTGTCGATCATCTGGCCGTCGAGCCGCAGCGTGCCGGAGTTCGGATTGTTCGCGAATGCGGCGATCACTTTTTCCGCCCAGGTGCGCTCAGCCTCGGTCGGCTCGAATGCCGCGTTGACGACGTCGACATGTTTCGGATGGATCAGCGCCTTCGCCGAAAACCCGTCGCGCCGCGCCGCCCGCGTTTCCTGCTCGAGGCCGGCGAGGTTGTCGATGTCGGTATAGACGGTGTCGATCGGCGCGACCTCGGCTGCGGCCGCCGCCATCAGGCAGAGATCGCGCGCGAGGCGGTAGGGGCTGTGGAACACGCCGCCCGAGGCCTTTTCCGTGGCGCCGAGCGAAGCCGAGAGATCTTCCGCACCCCACATCAATCCGGCGAGGCGAGGGGAGCAGCCCTTGTAGCTGCCGAGGCCGAAGATCGAGCTGGCCGTCTCCGTCGCGACACAAACGATGCGGGTCGCGCCGACCGTGATGCCGGCAGCCGCTTCCAGCGCTTCAAGCCAGGTTGCAACCTGCCGCACATCATCGCCGCCTTGCGATTTCGGCAGCACGATGCCGTCGGGCTTGCCGGGCATCACCGCGGCGAGATCGGTGAGCGTCAGGCCGATGTCGAGCGCGTTGACGCGGATATAGAGTTGATGCGGGCCGGGGCGGCTCTTCAGCATCGCAAGCGTCAGCCCGCGCGCTTCCGGCTTCTTCTCGGTGACGACGGAATCCTCGAGATCGATGATCAGCGCGTCGGCCTTGCCTTCGCTCGCCTTCTCGAATTTGCGGGGGGAATCCCCCGGCACGAACAGCATCGAACGCATCAGACCGGCCTCTTGTGCATCATCGCCATCCGGCGGCATTTGCCGACGATCTCGTCGTTCTGGTTCAAGGCGTGGTGCTCGAACTCGACGATGCCCGCCTTCGGACGCGATTTGGATTCCCTCAACGAAAGCACCTTCGTCGTCGCCCGCAAGGTATCGCCATGGAAGACCGGTTTTGGGAACGTGACGTCGGTCATGCCGAGATTGGCAACGGTGGTCCCCATGGTCGTATCATAGACCGTCATGCCGATCATGATGCCGAGGGTGTAAAGGCTGTTGAAAATGCGCTGGCCGAACTCGGTCTTTTCAGCGAAATGCGCGTCGATATGCAGCGGCTGCGGGTTGAGCGTCAGCAGGCTGAACATGGTGTTGTCCATCTCCGTGACGGTCCGGGTCAGCGGATGCCTGAACTCCTGGCCCACGGAAAAGTCCTCGAAATAAAGTCCGGCCATCGCGGTTTCCTCCCTGTATCGCTGCGATTCTGGCCAGCGCTGCCGTTAGGGCGGCGCGGCCAGGTGAACTGCTTCTTGCTCTGCGAGCTGTTCGATTTCCTCGGTTGAGAAGCCGGCCTCGCGCAAAATGTCGCGGCCATGCTGGCCGAGCGTTGGTGCGGGGCCGGCGGGTTCCGGCTGGGTCACGCTCCAGGTGGAGGGCACGCGCATCTGGCGGATGCGGCCTTCGACGGGATGATCGACGGTCCTGAAGAAGTCGATCGCATTGAGATGCGGATCTTCGAGGATCGTTTCCAGCGTATGCATCGGCATCACCGGAATGTCGGCGCGCTCGAGCAGATCGCGCCATTCTGCGGTGGTGCGCGTGAGGAAGATGTGGCCGATCTCCTCATAGATCTCGTCGATGTGCTTCGTCCGCGCGGCGTGGTTGGCGAAGCGCGGCTGATCGAGGAAATGCGGCTGTCCGATCGCCTCGAAGAAGCTGCGCCAGTGCTTGTCGTTGTAGATGAGGACGCAGAGATAGCCGTCGCTGGTCTTGTAGGGGCGGCGATAGCGCGACAGCAGGCGGGCATAGCCGCCATGGTCGAGCGGCGGATCGTAGGTGAGTCCGCCTAAGTGATCGACCAGCACGAACTCCGTCATCGATTCGAACATCGGCACGTCGATGCGCTGACCGACGCCGGTGCGGCTCTGATGCATCAGCCCACCCATGATCGCATTGACCAACATCAGGCCGACGATGCGATCGGCGATGGTGACGGGGACGTAGCGCGGTGTGCCGTCGCCGGCGGCTGCGAGTAGCGTCGGAATGGTGGCGGCGCCCTGGATGAGATCGTCATAGGCGGGCTTTGCGGCATAGGGCCCGGACTGGCCGTAGCCGAACGCGCCGACATAGACGAGGGCGGGATTGATCTCGCGAAGTGTCTCGTAGTCGAGGCCGAGCCGGGCCATCGCCTGCGGGCGCACATTGTAGACGAGCGCGTTGGCGTGCTTCGCCAGCCGCAGCAAGGTGTCGCGGCCTTCCGCCTTCTTCAGGTCGAGCGCGATGCTGCGTTTGCCGCGATTGGCATTGAGGAACATTCCGCCCATGCCGGGCGTGCGGCCGGGACCGATCTGGCGAACGATGTCGCCCTCGGGGCTTTCGACCTTGATCACGTCGGCGCCCATGTCGGCCAGCACCTGGGTGCCGTAAGGGCCCATCAGCACCGAGGTCAGGTCGAGAATGGTGAAGCCGGCGAGCGGTCCCATGGGGCCTCGTTGGATGAATTCATATACGTGGAGTTAGAGTTCAGAAAATTTCGATGTCAATTCGCCGGCTATAAGCTTTGGCGCATAACGCTATGCATAATTCATATACTTGACAGATAAATTCACATATATGTACATTTTCCTCAAGTAAGAAGTGGAGTGAGGGCCGAACGATGCCGCAGCGGTTCGCTGCCGCGTTCGGCGTGGGGACGCGTCAAGGAGAACGACATGAAGAAGAATCTGGTCCGGGCCGTCGCAGCGCTCGCACTCTCGCTGCCGGTCTCGACAATGTCGGCGCAGGCGCTGGAGCTGAAGGTCGCCGATAGTTTCCCCGCCGGTCACTATCTCGTCCGCCTGATGCTCAAGCCCTGGATGGACGACGTCACCAAGCGCACCAACGGCGCGGTGACCTTCACCTATTATCCGAACCAGCAGATCGGCAAGGCGGCCGACATGCTGCGGCTGACGCAGTCCGGCGTGGTCGACATCGGCTACATCGGGCCGTCCTATGTCTCCGACAAGATGCCGCTCTCGGAAGTCGCGCAATTGCCGGGCGCGTTCGCAACCAGCTGCCAGGGCACGCTCGCCTATTGGAAAACCGCGCGTGAAGGCATTTTGGCGAAGCAGGAATACGCACCGAACAAGATCAAGCTGCTGCTCGCCGTGGTGCTGCCGCCCTACCAGGTGTGGACCGTCAAATCGAAGGTGGAAACCACCAAGGATATGCAGGGCCTGAAGCTGCGCACCACGGGCGGCGCGCAGGACCTGACGCTGCGTGCGCTCAGCGCCGTGCCGGTGCGCATGGCTGCGCCCGATGCCTATGAGTCGCTGTCGCGCGGCACGATGGACGGCCTGCTGTTCCCGCTCGACAGTGTCGTCTCCTACGGCCTCGACAAGCTGGTCAAGCACGCCACCGAAGGCGTCAGCTTCGGCAGCTTCATCGTCGCCTATTCCATCAACCAGTCGGTCTGGGACAAGCTGCCCGACGACGTGAAGAAGGCGATGAACGAGGCTTCGGAGGCGATTACGCCGCAAGCCTGCGCCGGCGTCGAAAAGGAAGGCGAAGTCACCAAGAAGCAAATGCAGGACGAAGGCATCAGTTTCGATCCGCTGCCAGAGGTGACGCGCACCGAGATCAAGGACAAGCTCAAGGGCGTCGGCAAGGAGTGGGCGAGCGGGCTCGACAGCCGCGGCAAGCAGGCGTCCGCCGCGCTGAAGGAGTTCGACGATCTGCTCGCCGCTGGCGGCGCCAAGTAAAGCGCAGAGTAGTCCGACATCCAACAAGGAGGCGCGAGAGGTGATCAAACGAGCAGGAGATGTGCTCGGCGCGCTGGAACGCGCGCTGACGGTGATCGCGGTGGTGTTCATGTTCGTGATCATGCTGCTGGTCGTGACCGACGTGTTCATGCGCTACGCGCTGAACAGTCCGTTCTCCTTCACCTATGATCTGATCGGGCTCTATCTCCTCGCCGGCGTGTTCTTCTTCACGCTGTCGGACGCCTTGCGCGAGCATGTCCATGTCGGCGTCGACATCCTCCTGTCGCGCTTCTCGCTGACCGGGCGACGGTTGTCCGAGATCGTCACCGCGCTCGCCGGCCTGTTCGTGTTCATCCTGATCTGCAAGGTCGGCTTCGAGCGCGCGCTGGAGAATTACGAGCAGCACGACGTGCTCTCCGGCGCGATCCCCTGGCCGACCTGGATCTCCGCGGCGCTGGTGCCGTTCGGTTGCGGCGTGCTGGTGTTGCGGCTCGCGCTCCAGTTGGTCGGCAATGTGTTGAGCCTCGTCAGCGGCCGCGATCTCTATCCACTGCCGCCGGTGACCGGCGTCGGCGAAGCGCGCGGCTTCGAGTAACGGGCGATATCCATGACACCTTTCATCGTTCTCGCCCTGCTGTTCGGCCTGCTTGCACTCGGCACACCCGTCGGTTTCGCCATGGCCTTCTCCGGCTCGGTTGGCCTCGTCATGGTCGGTGGATGGGGCACGCTGCTCGGCATCCTGCAAACCGCGCCGCTCTCGACCGTCTCGGCCTACGAGCTGATCACCATTCCGATGTTTCTCCTGATGGCAGACCTCGTGCTGCTGTCGGGCGTCGCGGACGATCTGTTCAAGACGGCCTCGGCCTGGGTCGGCCGCATTCCCGGTGGCCTCGGCATGGCGACCGCGCTCGCCGGCGCCGGCTTTGGCGCGATCTGCGGCACCTCGACCGCTTCCGCCGCGACGCTGTCCTCGACCAGCCTGCCGGCGATGATCCGCCAGGGTTATGAGCCGAAGATGGCCGCCGGCGTCGTTGCGATCTCAGGTACTCTGTCGATGCTGCTGCCGACCAGCGTTGCGCTCGTCATCTTCGGCCTGCTGGCCGAAGTGAACATCGGCAAGCTGCTGATCAGCGGCATCATCCCGGCGATCCTGGTCACGTTCACCATCATGGCCACGATCTATTTCCTGGTCTGGCAGGATCCTTCGCGCGCACCGGCTGCGAAATCAGTGCCGTGGCGGGAAAAATTCGCGCTGCTGTGGCAGGTCTCGCCGATGGTGGTGCTGTTCTCGATCGTGACGGGCACGATCTATCTCGGCGTCGCGACGCCGACGGAAGCCTCCGCCTTCGGCGCGTTCGGCGCCTTCCTGCTCGCGATCGTCAAGGGCAAGATCACGCCGTCCTCGCTCTATGCGACGCTGCTGCGCGCCTGCCACGGCACCTGCATGATCATCATGATCCTGGTCGGTGCCTCGATCTTCGGCTATTTCTTCACGCTGACCCATGTCACGCAGGACCTCGTCGCCTGGATCGGCAGCCTGCCGGCCTCGCGCTGGGTGATCATCACATTGATCTTGTGCGGCTATATCGTGCTCGGCTCGTTCATGGACCAGATCGCAATCCTGGTGCTGACCGTGCCGATCGTTCTGCCGCTGATCAAGACGCTCGGCTTCGACCCGATCTGGTTCGGCGTCATCAAGATCGTCACCGCGGAGGTCGGCATGATCACACCGCCGGTCGGGCTCAACTGCTTCATCGTCGCCCGCTATGCCAAGCGGCCGGTGGCGGAAGTCTTCCACGGCACCTTCCCGCACTTCATCGCGCACCTGATCGCAATCGCGATTCTGGTGGCGTTCCCCTCGATCATTCTCTGGCTGCCCTCGCAGATGGGGCGCTAGGATCGGAGCTCGGCTCCCAATAAGGAGATCAAGAACATGGATTTCGCGCTCACCGATCAGCAGGAAGCCATTCGCGCCGCCGTCGCAAAAGTTTGCGAAGACTTTCCCGACGCCTATTGGCTGAAGAAGGACCATGACGGCGGCTTCCCGCACGATTTCCACAAGGCAATGGCCGATGCCGGCTGGCTCGGCATCTGTGTGCCGGAGGAATATGGCGGCTCCGGGCTCGGCATCACCGAGGCCGCGATCATGATGCGCGCCATCGCGGAATCCGGCGCCGGCATGTCCGGTGCCTCCGCGGTGCATATCAACGTGTTCGGTCTCAATCCCGTCGTCGTGTTCGGCACCCAGGAGCAACGCAAGCGCATGCTGCCGCCGATGGTCGAGGGCCGCGAGAAGGCCTGCTTCGCCGTCACCGAGCCCAACACAGGCCTCAACACCACCCAGCTCAAGACGCGTGCTGTGGCCAAGAACGACCGCTACATCGTCAACGGCCAGAAGGTGTGGATCTCCACCGCGCAGGTCGCGCACAAGATTTTGCTGCTGGCGCGCACCACGCCGCTGGAGGACGTGCGCTCGCCGACCCATGGGCTGAGCCTGTTCTACACCGATTTCGACCGCAAGAAGATCAAGGTCCACGAGATCGAGAAGATGGGCCGCAAGATCGTCGATTCCAACGAGCTGTTCTTCGAGGATTTCGAGATCCCGATGGAGGACCGCATCGGCGAAGAGGGCAAGGGCTTTCAGTACATCCTCGAAGGCATGAACCCCGAGCGTATCCTGATCGCCGCCGAAGCCGTCGGCCTCGGCAAGCTAGCGCTGTCGCGCGCGACCGAATACGCCAAGACACGCGTGGTGTTCAATCGGCCGATCGGCAAGAACCAGGGCATCCAGCATCCGCTCGCGGTGAACTGGGTCGAGCTCGAGGCCGCCTGGCTGATGGTGATGCAGGCAGCCTGGCAATACGACAAGGGCTTGCCCTGCGGCGCTGGCGCGAACGCCGCGAAATATTTCGCAGGCGAAGCCGGCTACCATGCCTGCGAGCAGGCGGTGATGACCCATGGCGGCTTCGGCTATGCCAAGGAATTCCACGTCGAGCGTTATCTGCGCGAGGTCCTGATCCCGCGCATCGCGCCGGTCAGCCCGCAGCTCGCGCTCAGCTTCATTGCGGAAAAGGTGCTCGGTCTGGCGAAGTCTTACTAGTCTTCGCGCGGATCGCTTAGCGGGGACGCCAATGAACCTCGACTTCTCCGGCCTGATCCGGGAGGGCGACCGTGTCGTGTGCGGGCAGGCAACGGCTGAGCCGGTCACCCTGACCGAAGCGCTGGTCGCGCAAGCCGGGCATCTGCCGGCGTTCCGCATGATGGTCGGTCCAATATTCTCCGACACGTTCTCCGCCGCGTGCGCGCCCAACATCTCGTTCCAGAGCTATGGCGTGATCGGCAATGCACGGCGGCTTGCGAAAGCAGGGCGGCTCGACGTGATCCCGAGCAATTACAGCGCCTTCTGCGCCGATTTCGCCTCACGGCGCCACCGTGCGGATGTGGTGCTGGTGCAACTCGCCGAGTCCGGCGATGGTCGATTGAGCGCTGGCCTCTCGAACGATCATGTCATCGATGCCGCACGTGGCGCGCGCGTCGTCATCGCCGAGATCAATCCGGATGCGCCCTGGACGTTTGGTGCGGAATGGCCTGCGGACGCGCCGATCCATCTGCGGGTCGCCGCTCGCCGTCCGCCCGTCGAACTGCCGCCGGCACCACTTGATGACGTCTCACGGAAAATCGCGTCATATGCGGCGAGCCTGATCGCCGACGGCAGCACGCTTCAGTTCGGCGTGGGACGCATTCCGGACGCGATCCTGTCCTCGCTGTCGCATGCGCGCAATCTCGGCATCCATTCCGGCCTGATCAACGACGCCGTCGTCGACCTGATCGAGTGCGGCGCGGTGACGAATGCGGAGAAGGGGATCGACGCCGGGATCACGGTGACGAACCAGGTGATCGGCACGAAGCGGCTCTATCGCTTCGTGCACGAGAACAAGGCGGTTTTGGTGCGGCCGACGTCCTATACGCACGGCCAGAACGTGCTGGCGCGAATCAACCGGCTGGTCGCGATCAATTCGGCGCTTCAGGTCGGGCTCGATGGCAGCGTCAATTCCGAAACGCTGAACGGCGTTGCGATCGGTGCCATCGGCGGGCAGCTCGATTTCGTGCGCGGTGCCAATGCATCGCCCGGGGGCAGGGCGATCATCGCGCTGCCGGCGACGGCGTCCGACGGGACCAGCCGCATTGTCGCCAACGTGGAGACCGTGACGACGCCGCGCGCTGACGTCGATGCCATCGTGACCGAATGGGGCGTTGCGGAGTTGCGCGGTTGCGGACTTGCCGAGCGGGCGCGCCGCATGATCGCGATCGCGGCGCCCGGGCACCGTGATGCGCTGTCGGCGCAGCTTCGCGCCGCGCGCTAGAATCTCGCGAGCTATCTGAAACGGGCCGGTCTATTCGGCGGCGATCCGTTCCATTGCCATGGCGCGAAGCCCGGCGCGCTGGATTTTCACACCGTTGGCGCTGTCGGTGACGGGGAAAGCGTCGACGATATAGATTCGTGCCGGCACCTTGTAGCCGGCGAGGCGCTCGCGCAGGCGCGCGACCAGCATCTCCTGTTGCGGCGGCTCCTCGGCCGGAATCACGAAGGCGACGCAGCGCGCCTGACCCCTAAGATCGACCGCGACAACCTGGGCGTCGGCAACCCCCATGCAGGCTTTGAGCTCGTCCTCGATCTCGCCGGGCGCAACCAGGAAGCCGCCGAGCCGCATCGCATCGCCCGCGCGGGTCTCGTAGACGAAGGCGCCGTCGCCGCGCAGGCGGCCGATGTCGCCGGTGCGGAAGAAGCCGTCGGCGGTGATCGCATCGCGCGTCGCATCCGGGTTGTTGAAATAGCCGAGGAAGCACGAGGGCGCGCTGATCTCGATCTCGCCGGAGACGCCTTGCGCCGCCAGCTCGCCGGTCTCGGTATCGCGCACGCGCACCTTCGCGTCGGGAGACATCGGCCAGCCGCCACCTTCGATGCGATCGGCGAAGGCATCATCGAGGCGGGCGATCGAGAACAGCGCCTGCACCTCGCTCGAACCGTAGAGGCCGAACAGCGGCATGCTGCGCGCCTCGGCCTCCGCGGCGAGCTCACGCCAGCCGGGCTGGAACGCGGCGAAGCCGCAGACTTCGAGATGCGGGAATGGCCGTGGTGCGTCGGCGAGCGCGAGGATGCGGCGGAACATCTCGTCGGAGCCGAAGGCGTGCGTGATCTCGTGTTCGGCAAGGACCTTCAACGCTGATGCCGCCTCGAAAGCATCGAGCACATGGACGGTCGCGCCGGCTGCGATGAAGCCGAGCAGGCTGGTCATGCCGAAGGTGCCGCAGAACGGCAGCATGGCCAGCAGCGAATGGCGCCGTGGCGAGAGTTTCAGCGCCTTGGCGACGGAGGCGGCGTGCGTGGCGAGCGTCCGCTGCGAATGCGCGACAAGCTTCGGCCCCTTGGTCGTGCCCGATGTCGTGTAGAGCAGCACCGGCAGATCGACATCGTCCTGCGCCGGCGGCGCTGGCGGGTAGGACTTCTCGAACGCATCGAAGCGCGCACAGGGCCAGTGTGCGGGGATCGCATCCCCGCCGACCACCGCAAGCCTTTGCAGCGCGGGCACTTCGTCCCTGCTGACCTCGGCGAGGATGGCGGCAAAATCGATCGAGCGGAACGCGGCCTCGACCACCATCAGCCTGGCGCCGGACACCTTGAGCAGATGGCCGACTTCCGCGCTGCGGTAGCGGGTATTGACCGCGGCGACGATCGCACCGCAGCGGGCGGCGGCGAACAGCAGTGCGATCCATTCGACCCGGTTGAGCAGCCAGACCGCGACCACGTCGCCCTGGCCGATGCCTTGTGCGGCAAGCCATGCGGCGGTCTGCTCGACCTTCCGGGAGAATTCCGCGCGCGAGACCAGCCTGCCGTCAAACACGAAGGCGGGCTCGGCGCCTTCGGTGCCGATCAGCGATTGAAGCGAGAATTGGCTGACGCTCATGGCAACCGGACTAACCCGATCGCGCAAACCTGTCTACTTGGTGCCGAACATTCGGTCGCCGGCATCGCCCAGGCCCGGCACGATGTAGCCGTGGTCATTGAGCCGCTCGTCGATCGCGGCGGTCCAGACCGGCACGTCGGGATGCTCGCTCTGGAACTGCGCGATGCCTTCGGGTGCGGCCAGAAGGCAGACGAAGCGGATGTCGCGGGCGCCGCGCGCCTTGAGCAGGGAGGCGCCGGCGCAGGCCGAGTTGCCGGTCGCCAGCATCGGGTCCATCAGGATCACGGTGCGGTCGGACAGGTCCTGCGGCGCCTTGAAGTAATATTCCACGGCCTGCAATGTCTCGGGATCGCGGTAGAGTCCGATATGGGCGATGCGCGCCGAGGGCATTAGCGCCAGCATGCCGTCGAGGAAGCCGACGCCGGCGCGCAGGATCGGCGCCAGCGTGAGCTTCTTGCCGGCGATCTTCGGTGCCCGCATCGGCGAGATCGGCGTCTCGATCTCCACCAGCTCCAAAGGCAGATCGCGCGTCACCTCGTAGCCGAGCAGCATCCCGATCTCGTTCAGGATCTCGCGAAAACTCTTGGTCGAGCGGTCCTTCTCCCGCATGAGGGAGAGCTTGTGCTGGACCAGGGGGTGGGCGACGACGTTGACGCGGCTTGTGCTCATGAAACCGATCTACACGGTTCCGTGAAATAGCGCCAGATCGGCCAGATCTTTTCGCGGGGATACGCGGCCTCACGCGGGCATCGCGACAGCGCTACGTACCCGGCTGCTCGCCGCGTAGGCAGCCATGGTCAATTCACGGTCCATCGATGTGCCGGGTTCTAAACTCCCAGCCCGCGTGCCACGAGCGTGATCACGATTGTCAGGACCGCGCCCCAGATCAGGCTCAGCGTCATGGTCAGGACCGTCGTCGTGACCGCCTGCTCCAGATTTCCCTTGAGGAGCTGCATGCTATTTGTCCGTGCCAGGCGCGACGCCGATGCGCAGGCCGAGCAGCAATGCACCTATCACCGCAACCAGGATGGCGATCTTGAGCTCGATCATGTCCGCAGCCTTGTCGCCGCGCGGGCCAGGAGCCGCCTCGCGCCCTCCGCCAGCGCAATCAGCGGATTGCCGCGGTTCTCGATATCGAGCTCGAAGGTCTCGGCGGGAAACACCAGCGCGCATCTTGCGAGGCCACTCTGCCGGTTGGCGAAATCGACCGCTGAGCTCTTGAACAGGAAGAGACCGCCGACGCGCCCATGCGCCTCGCGCGCGACCCAGAGGCCGGCGCCGTTGCGCCCGATGAAGAAGGCGGGGATGGCGGTGCTGATGACATCCGGGTCGATCGGTCCAAGGCACGCCGCGGACGCGGCCATTGTCGGTCGCTCGGGCTGGCGACGCGTGGCTTGAAGGGCGATCGCGGTCATCGCGGCTTCCTCACACATCTGCAAGGTCATGATGGTCTCCCATGCCGTCAGGCGTGGAGGTGCCAGACATAGATCGCGGTCTTCAGCGCGATCAGCGCTGTGAGCACGCTGCCCATCGAGAGCAGGGTCAGCGCGCTGAGCGCGATGCGCTTGAGCTGCGCCTTGCGCTCCGGCGAGATCCGTGCGGGGCGTTCGGCCCAGCCAAGGGAGCGCTCAACGCCATGTGTCAGCATCGACATGTCTGCATTCCTTCGTCAGCATGGCGGTGGCCGAGGCCGCCGCGATCTGCCTCCTATGATGTCCATCGTTGCGTAGGATTGCGAGATGAGCGCCGAGGCACCAGTATAGGAATGCTATAAGGACGCCGTCCGTCGCGCCGGCAGCCCTCTGAAGAGACCGGGGTTCCGCTTCGGCCGGGCCTGAGACGGCGCAGGATCCGAATGCGTCATCCCGATCGCTGCGGCAAAGGCGTTCCGCAGCCGCGGTTCCTCGATCTGCTTGCAGAAGCATTCCAGCGTCGCTTCCACACTCTGCTGCGGCCCGCTGATGGCCGCACAGAGTTGCGAGCTGGTCCGCCGAAAGAAGTGGAGGGAGTCCCTGGCGCCGCCGCCCAGATGATCGAGCTCCGCCGCGAGCGCGGCGACATTAAGCCTGTCGGACTCATCGAGCGTCACGGCAAATCGCAGCAGCGCGAGCTGCCAGGCGCGGAGCAGCCTGTGAGGCCTTTCGATTGATTGCCGCATGGGGATACTCGGATGCCGTGCGACGCCTCAGGCGCCGACGCGGTCGATCAGCTCCTCGTCGGCGATCGCGGCGAATGCGCGTACCACTTCCCTCTGCGCGGCTGCGTCCAGCGGAACGATCGGAAGCCTTGTGGCGGGCGACATCAGGCCAAGCACGCCGAGCGCACATTTAAGTGCGGCCGGGCTCTCCTTCCCGAGGCAGGCGATCAAGGGGATCAGGCGCTTGTGCAGGTAGCGGGTGGATTGCAGCCGGCCCTGCCTGACATGTGAAAAAATCGTGCGGCAGAGATCGGGCGCGATGTTGGCAACCTCCGAGATCGCGCCATCGCCGCCGTCCGCGATGAAGCCGAAGGCGGTGGTGTCGTCGCCGGATAGACAGCGAAAGCCGGCAGGCAGTCGGCGGGACAGGCGCATCGGGCGGGTGATGTCGCCGCTCGCATCGCGCAGGCCCACGAACTGGCGCGATTCGACGAGACGCAGAAGCGTCTCGTCGGCGAGCGGGCGCAGCGTGCGGGAGGGTACGTCGTGCAGGATCACGGGCAGGCCGATCGAGCCGGAAATGGCGCGGAAGTGCGCGAGCATTCCTTCCTGCATCGGCCTGTTGTAGGCGGGCACCACCGACATCACGGCATCGGCGCCGGCAGCTTCCGCGCGCCGCGCGAGTTCGATGGCGTGGCTCGTTGAATTCGAGACGGCGCCGGCAATGATCCGCACGCGGCCACGCGCGACATCGACCGCGGTGCGAATGATCAGCCCCTGCTCGGCCGGCGAGAGCGTCGGTGCCTCGCCGGCGGTCTCGCACACCACCAGTGCGGGCACGCCGGCCGTGATCTGACGCTCGCAGAGCGCGGCGAACGCCTTCAGGTCGATGGCGTCGGCCGAATCGAACGGTGTCGGCAGGTCCGGTATGAACCCGGTGAACCAGGCGGAGGGCGGGATGAACATGGCTTTTTGCCGAGGGGCTCAGGCGGCGCGCTTGGGAGCGGCGGCATCGGGCCTGCTGCCCATGTCGAGCTCGATCTCGCGCGGCAGCTCGATGATGGTCTCGGGGTGCTGTCCGTTTTCGAACAGCGCATATTTGATGGCCTGGGCGCGGTTGACGAAGAGGCCACCGTAGAGGCCGTTCTGCTGCTGGGCGACCCACTGTCCCCTGTGGTTGCGGCCGATGAAGACGACGGTCGAGGGAGAGCTGCACGAGGGAGGTTCGACGAGTTTCACTTTCGTATTCCTTCCAATTGATGCGGGCGGCGGGTGCGTGTCCCGCGACCACCCGATCAATATCTTTTCAAGCGAATATGATTTCGAGTGAGGCTGCGCGACGATCTCATAGGAAGGTCATAAAGCCTGATGTTCAGGCTAGCTCGTTGACGACCTGAATCAGCGCGAACAGCGCGCCGAAGGCAACGCCCTCGTCCCAATGATTGAGGACGGCACCGAACAGCGGCTCGCGCCTGACGAGGCCGGCGAGAGCGCATAGGATGATCGACATCCAGAGCAGGGCGGAGAGGCTCCGTGCAAAGCCGACGCTGCCGAAGGCTGCAAAGGCGACGAGCAGTGCGATGCGGACGGCAAAGCGCGCGATCACCCGCGTCGGGCTGAGGACCCGCGACATGTTCGAAGATTGCGGCAAGGCGCGAACCTCCGCTTGGCTTAGCTGAAATTCTCGCAGGCGACCGGCTGATAGAGCGGGTCCCGGGCGGGGCGCACGGTGGGAACGCTCGGCCGCGATACCTCCACGGCCAATGCCTGTACCTCGATGAAGGCCGACAGCAAGGCCAGTGCGAGATCGGCATGCCGGGCTTCGACAGCGGCGTCGAGCCAGTCCGGTAGTTCGCGCTCGCGCGACAGCGCGCAATGCCACTCGCCCTCGTCATAGGCGATGCGGCGGACCTGCCACATCGGCAGCTCGAGCTCGATCAGCGCCAGCGCGGCGTCGGTCCAGGCCTCGGCATCGACCAGGCGCATGATACGCGCACTGCGCTCGCTCCTCCCGCGCGACGGGAAGCGCCGGCAGGCCTGATCGATGATGTCGAGCATCAGCGGACGCGTCATTGCCGGTGCCGCGCGAAGCTGCTGGTCGAGGGAAGGTGGGGCAAGGCGTCGGAGAACGGCGGTCATGTCAGGCCTCCTGGAATTGGCGTCGGTCAGTCGGCCGGCCTCTCCAAGATGGCTGGAAGCGCATTTGAAAACGAGATGGGGACGGAACGGGAGATATAAGGATTTCATAAGTGCACGGAATCTTCCGGATAAGAGCGACAGATCCCCGGCCGCCGTCGCCGCCGAAGGTCGAGGCTTATAGAAGCAGGGCTTTTTGAAAAGACCCTGGCCATGGCCTGCCTTAACAACGGTAGTGAAGGCAACGTTGGCTTGTGTCGCTGCGCTGCCTGCTCGGAACGACCGCCCGGAATGCAGTGTCGGTGCCACATGGCGGACAGCCGCGACGCGCCGGCACTTATGGAATTCATATAACTTCGTCATAGGCCTCATCTCGAAAACCTATGCCGGTGGTGGCACTTCAACACGGTCAAAAGTCCCGGCTGGTGCCGTGGAAATGCTTTGCATTTCCTTCGTTCCACGCGCTCGCCGGACGTCTGAGAAACGGTTGCGTCCGACATAAAGCCGCAACGAGGAGCATTCCCATGATGGACATTCTGATGCTGGCGCTGGGCTTTGGCTTCTTCGCGCTCGCGATCGGCTACACCTACGCCTGCGAACGGCTGTGAGGGAGCGGACCATGACCTTCGATTATTCGCTCGCCGCCGTCGTCTCGCTCGGTCTCCTGTTCTACCTCACTTACGCGCTGCTGCGGCCCGAGCGCTTCTGACCGTGCTGCTGCTTCTCGAATTGCTGCTCGCGGACGCCGCGCTCGTGGCGTGCCTGCTTGCCCTGATCCTGCCGCTCCTGCGCAGGTCAAACGTCCTAAAGGGTTGATGCCATGACTATGATCGGTTGGCTCCAGATCATTCTTTTCTGCGCGATCATTGTCGCGCTGACCAAGCCGCTCGGCTGGTACATGACGCGTGTTTTCAACGGCGAGCGGACGTTCCTGTCGCCGGTGCTGCGGCCGATCGAGGCCGGCATCTACTGGTTTTCCGGCGTCGAAGAGAGGCGCGAGCAGCATTGGCTGACCTACACGGTCTCGATGCTGCTGTTCCATGTCGGCGGCTTCCTCATCATCTACGGCGTGATGCGGCTTCAGGCGGTGTTGCCCTTCAACCCGGCCGGGCAGGGCGCGGTCGCCCAGGATCTCTCCTTCAACACCGCGATTTCCTTCATCACGAACACCAACTGGCAGAATTACGGCGGCGAGAGCACGGTATCCTATCTCGTGCAGATGCTCGGCCTGACGCACCAGAATTTCCTGTCGGCGGCGACCGGCATCGCGCTCGCGGTGGCCATGATCCGCGGATTCTCGCGCGCCTCGATGCGCACGGTCGGCAATTTCTGGGTCGACGTCACCCGCACGACACTTTACGTGCTGCTGCCGATCTGTGTCGTCTACACGCTGTTCCTGGTCTGGCAGGGCATGCCGCAGACGCTCGGTGATTACGTCGAGGCCACGACGCTCGAAGGCGCCAAGCAGACCATCGCGGTCGGCCCGGTGGCCTCGCAGGTCGCGATCAAGATGCTCGGCACCAACGGCGGCGGTTTCTTCAACGCCAACGCCGCCCATCCCTTCGAGAACCCGACCGCGCTGTCGAATCTCGTGCAGATGCTCTCGATCTTCCTGATCGGCGCGGCCATGACCAATGTGTTCGGCCGCATGGTCGGCAACCAGCGCCAGGGCTGGGCGATCTTCGCGGTGATGGGCGTGCTGTTCATCGCCGGTGTCTCCATCACCTACTGGGCGGAAGCCAACGGCACCTCGATCATGCATGCGCTCGGTCTCACCGGCGGCAACATGGAGGGCAAGGAAGTCCGCTTCGGCATCGTCGCATCCTCGCTGTTCGCCGTGGTGACCACGGCCGCCTCGTGCGGCGCGGTCAACGCCATGCATGACAGCTTCACCGCGCTCGGCGGCATGATCCCGCTGATCAACATGCAGCTCGGCGAAGTCATCATCGGCGGCGTCGGCGCCGGCCTCTATGGCATGCTGCTGTTCGTCGTGCTCGCGATCTTCGTCGCCGGCCTGATGGTCGGCCGCACACCGGAATATGTCGGCAAGAAGATCGAGGCGCGCGAGGTCAAGATGGCGATGCTCGCGATCCTGGTGCTGCCGCTGATGTATCTTGGCTGGACCGCGGTCAGCGTGGTCTATCCGGCGGCGGTCGCCTCCATGGCGAATGCGGGCCCGCATGGCTTCACCGAGGTGCTCTATGCCTTCACCTCGGCGACCGGCAACAACGGCTCGGCCTTCGCGGGCCTCACCGGCAACACGTTGTTCTACAACCTCACCCTCGCATCCGCGATGTTCGTCGGCCGGTTCTTCATGATCGTCCCGGCGATGGCGATTGCGGGCTCGCTGGCTGCCAAGAAGTCGATCCCGCCGTCGGCGGGTACGTTCCCGACCACGGGCGGCCTGTTCGTCGGCCTCGTCGTGGGCGTGATCCTGATCATCGGCGGCCTGACCTTCTTCCCGGCTCTCGCGCTCGGCCCGATCGTCGAGCAACTCGCGATGAACGCCGGCAACGTCTTCTGATTGTTTGGAGTGACCTCCATGGATACGATGAAACTGCAAAAACGTGCCCCGATGTCGGCAATGCTCGATCCCAAGATCGTTCTGCCCGCGATCAGCGCGTCCTTCACCAAGCTCGACCCGCGGCTGATGATCAAGAACCCCGTGATGTTCGTGGTCGAGATCGTGGCCGCGCTCACCACGGTGATCTTCCTGCGCGACCTCGTCACCGGCGGCGAGAATCTCGGCTTCACCTTCCAGATCATCCTCTGGCTCTGGTTCACGGTGCTGTTCGCCAATTTCGCCGAAGCGGTGGCCGAAGGCCGCGGCAAGGCACAGGCCGAATCGTTGCGCAAGACCCGCACCGAGAGCCAGGCCAAGCTCCTGAGCGGCGCGGGACAGGCTTTCACGCTGGTGCCGGGCACCAGCCTGAAGGTCGGCGACATCGTGCTGGTCGAGGCCGGTGACGTCATCCCCTCCGACGGCGAGGTGATCGAGGGCGTGGCCTCCGTCAACGAGGCCGCCATCACCGGCGAGTCCGCGCCCGTGATCCGCGAGTCCGGCGGCGACCGGTCGGCGGTGACCGGCGGCACGCAGGTGCTGTCCGACTGGATCCGTGTCCGCATCACGGCCGCGCAAGGCTCGACCTTCATCGACCGCATGATCAAGCTGGTCGAGGGCGCCGAGCGGCAGAAGACGCCGAATGAGATCGCGCTCAACATCCTGCTCGCGGGCCTCACCATCATCTTCGTGTTCGCCACCGTCACCATTCCGAGCTATGCGGCTTATGCCGGCGGCTCGATATCGGTGGTCGTGCTGGTCGCTCTGTTCGTGACGCTGATCCCGACCACGATCGGCGCGCTGCTTTCGGCGATCGGTATCGCCGGCATGGACCGCCTGGTCCGCTTCAACGTGCTGGCGATGTCGGGCCGTGCGGTCGAGGCTGCCGGTGACGTCGACACGCTGCTGCTCGACAAGACCGGTACGATCACGCTCGGCAACCGTCAGGCGACCGCGTTCCGTCCGGTGCGCGGCGTCACCGAGCAGGAGCTCGCGGACGCAGCCCAGCTCGCCTCGCTCGCCGACGAGACCCCGGAAGGCCGCTCGATCGTCGTGCTGGCGAAGGAGAAGTATTCCATCCGCAGCCGGGACATGGCCGAGCTTGGCGCCACCTTCATTCCGTTCACGGCGCAAACCCGCATGAGCGGTGTCGATGCCGGCGGCTCGTCGGTGCGGAAGGGCGCGGTCGATGCCATGCTCAACTATGTCGGCGGCGGTGCGCCGCTGGCCGTTGCCTCCGGCAACACCGCGCGCGCCATCCAGCCTGCGGTGCTTTCCGACGTCGGCCGTGAAGTCCAGACCATTGCCGACGAGATCTCGAAAGCGGGCGGAACGCCGCTTGCGGTCGCCAAGGACGGCAAGCTGCTCGGCGTCATCCAGCTCAAGGATATCGTCAAGGGCGGCATCCGCGAGCGCTTCGCAGAACTGCGCCGCATGGGCATCCGCACCATCATGATCACGGGCGACAACCCGATGACGGCCGCTGCGATCGCGGCCGAAGCCGGCGTCGATGATTTCCTCGCGCAGGCAACGCCCGAGGACAAGCTCAAGCTGATCCGCGACGAGCAGGCCAAGGGTAAGCTGGTCGCCATGTGCGGCGACGGCACCAACGACGCGCCGGCGCTTGCCCAGGCCGACGTCGGCGTCGCCATGAACACCGGCACCCAGGCCGCCCGCGAGGCCGGCAACATGGTCGACCTCGATTCCAACCCGACCAAGCTGATCGAGGTGGTCGAGATCGGCAAGCAGCTGCTGATGACACGCGGTGCGCTGACGACGTTCTCGATCGCCAACGACGTCGCAAAGTATTTTGCGATCATCCCGGCGATGTTCCTGGCGTTCTACCCGCAGCTCAACGTGCTCAACGTCATGAACCTGTCGAGCCCGCAGAGCGCCATCCTGTCGGCGATCATCTTCAACGCGCTGGTCATCATCGCGCTGATCCCGCTGGCGCTGAAGGGCGTGGCCTATCGCGCGGTCGGTGCCGGCGCATTGCTGAGGCGCAACCTCCTGATCTACGGCCTCGGCGGCATCGTGATTCCCTTCATCGGCATCAAGGCGATCGACCTCGTCGTCACCGCCTTGCATCTGGCTTGATCGTCGTCGCGGGGCGCACCGCGCCCCGCGCAATGACGAAAGATTTGGAGACCTAAAATGCTTAGAGAAATTCGCCCCGCCATCGTCCTGCTGCTGGTGCTCACCGCCATCACCGGCCTGGCCTATCCGCTCGCAATGACCGCTATTGCCGGTGCGATCTTCCCCTCACAGGCGCAGGGCAGCCTGATCGAGCGGGACGGCAAGGTGATCGGCTCCGCCCTGATCGGGCAGGAGTTCAAGGAGGACAAATATTTCCACGGCCGCCTCTCGGCGACTTTGGCCCCGGACCCGAATGATTCGACCAAGACGGTGTCGGCGCCCTACAACGCGGCCAACTCGGGCGGCTCCAACCTTGGCCCGACCAGCAAGGCGCTGGCTGACCGGCTCAAGGAGGATGTGGATAAGTTGAAGGCTGCAAATCCGAACGCCGCCGTGCCGGTCGACCTGGTCACCACCTCGGCCAGCGGCCTCGACCCGGACATCTCGCCGGAAGCGGCTGAATTTCAGGTGCCGCGGGTGGCGAAGGCGCGGAATCTGCCGGACGCTCAGGTCAAGCAGCTCGTGGCCTCCAACACCCAGGGCCGTTTGCTCGGCCTGATTGGCGAACCGCGGGTTAACGTTCTGGCACTGAACCTCGCGCTCGATCGCGCCACCGCGAAGTAGCGGTCTAGGCTGGGGGCGGGCGGATGATTATATTGGCCTGATGGTCCGAGAGCGCCGCGATCCCGAACAACGTCCGTCCCCTGAGGCGCTGCTTGAAGCCGCGCGCAGGGAGGAGAGCGCGAGCGGTAAGCTGAAGATCTTCGTCGGCGCCGCCCCCGGCGTCGGCAAGACCTACGAGATGCTGCAGAGCGCCCATGCCAGGCGCAAGGCGGGCATCGACGTGGTGGTTGGCTTTGTCGAGACCCATGGCCGCGCCGAGACCGAGGCGCTGGTGCGTGGGCTCGAGGTGGTGCCGCGCAAGAGGTTCGACTACCGCGGCCAGATCGTCGAGGAGATGGACCTCGATGCCGTGATCGAGCGCCGCCCTCGGCTCGCGCTGGTTGACGAGCTCGCTCATACCAATGCCGTCGGCAGCCGCCATCCCAAGCGCTATCTCGACGTCGAGGAGCTGCTGTCCCACGGCATCGACGTCTACACCGCCGTCAACATCCAGCATATCGAAAGCCTGAACGACGTCGTCGCCCAGATCACCCATGTGCGGGTGCGCGAGACCGTGCCGGACTCGGTCTTCGACCGCGCCGATGCGATCGAGCTGATCGACCTCACGCCCGACGATTTGATCCAGCGGCTGCGGGAGGGCAAGGTCTATGTGCCAAAGCAGGCCGAGCGGGCGCTGGAGCACTATTTCTCCCCGGGCAATCTGACCGCGCTGCGCGAGCTGGCGCTGCGGCGTACGGCCGAGCGGGTCGACGAGCAGCTTCTCAATCACATGCAGGCGAATGCCATCGCCGGCCCCTGGGCCGCGGGCGAGCGCATCCTCGTCTGCATCAGCGAGGATCCGCGTGCGGCCGGGCTCGTGCGCTACACCAAGCGGCTGGCCGACCGGCTGCATGCGCAATTCACCGCGATCTCGATCGAGACCCGGCGGTCGCTCCAGCTTTCGGACGAGGAACGCGACCGTCTCGCCGATACGCTGCGGCTTGCCGAATCGCTGGGCGGTGAAGCGCTGACCATTCCAGCTGTCGGCCGCCGTATCGCCGACGACGTCATCAACTTCGCGCAAGGCAACAACGTCACCCAGATCGTGATCGGGAAATCGACGCGCTCGCGGTGGTTCGAACTGACGCGCGGCTCGGTCGTGCATGATCTCGTGCGCAGTGCCGGCAATATCAGCGTTCATGTCATTCCCGGCGATGAGCTCACGACCGAGCCGGCGCCGAAGACGGCGGTTCAGACGGCGGCACGGGCAGAGGCGTTTGACGCACGTCCCTATTTGAAGGCGCTCGGGATCACCGCGCTCGGCCTTGCCGCAGCGGTGGCCATCAAGCCGTATTTCGGCATCGAAAACGTCGACCTGATGTTCCTGACCGCGGTTGTCGCCGTGGCTGTTCGCTACGGGTTGTGGCCGTCGCTCCTTGCGAGCGTTGCGGCGTCGCTGGCGTACAACTTCTTCTTCCTGCCGCCGGTGTACACTTTCACCATTACCGACCCGACCAATGTCGCGGCGTTCTTCTTTTTTATGTTGATCGCGTTCGTGGTGTCGAACGTCGCCGGACGGGTGCGCACGCAGGCGGACACCGCGCTCGGCCGCATCCGCACGACCGAGCAGCTCTATGCGTTCAGCCGCAAGCTCACGGGCACCGGCACGCTCGACGATGTGCTCTGGGCGACTGCCTATCAAACTGCGCTGATGCTGAAGGTTCGCGTGGTCCTGCTGCTGCCGGAGGAAGGGCTGCTCACGGTGAAGTCCGGCTATCCGCCCGAGGACCAGATCGACCAGGCCGATCTCGCCGCCGCCAATTGGGCCTGGAGCAATGATCGTCCCGCCGGCCGCGGCTCGGACACGCTGCCAGGTGCCAAGCGCCTGTTCCTGCCGATGCGCACCGGGCGTGGTCCGATCGGCGTCATCGGTATCGACAATGATCGCACCGGTCCGCTGCTGACCCCCGACCAGCGCCGGCTGCTCGATGCACTCGTCGACCAGGGCGCGCTGGCAATCGAGCGCGTGCTGCTGGTCGAGGACGTGGATCGCGTCAAGCGCACCGTCGAATCCGAGCGGTTGCGCTCTGCGCTGCTGACCTCGATCTCGCACGATCTCAAGACGCCGCTGGCCTCCGTGCTTGGCGCGGCTTCGACCATGCGCGATCTCGCCGGTGCACTCTCCGACACCGAGAAGCGCGATCTGCTCGCCACCGTGATCGACGAGTCAGAGCGCCTCAACCGCTTCATCGCCAATCTGCTCGACATGACAAAGCTCGAATCAGGCGCCATCGTGCCCAATGCGGCACTGCACGATCTCGGCGAGATCGTCGGCAGCGCGCTGCGGCGTGCGAGCAAGATATTGACCGCGCACAAGGTGGAACTGGTGCTGGCGGCCGATCTGCCGATGCTTCAGCTCGATGCCGTGCTGTTCGAGCAAGTGCTGTTCAATCTGCTCGACAATGCCGCGAAATATTCGTTGCCCGATACAACGATCTCGATCCGCAGCCGGCGCGAGGGGAACCATGTTGTGCTAGAGATCGCCGACCAGGGTGGCGGCATTCCGCCTGACGAGCTCGAGAGCGTGTTCGACAAGTTCTATCGCGTGCAGAAGGGCGACCATGTCCGTCCCGGCACCGGGCTGGGGCTCGCCATCTCCCGCGGCTTCGTCGAGGCGATGCGGGGCACGATCTCGGCCGCCAACCGCGGCGACCGCAGCGGTGCGATCCTCACCATCCGGTTGCCCGTTCCGGCACGGACCCACGCATTGGATACAGCCGCATGAGTGCCGCCCCGATCAAGGTTCTGGTCATCGACGACGAGCCGCCGATCCGAAAATTGCTGCGGATGGGGCTCTCGACGCAAGGCTACGAGATCCTGGAAGCGTCGAACGGAAAGACCGCGCTCGAGAAGCTCGCGGAAGAGCCCGCGCTGATCATCCTCGATCTCGGCCTGCCGGACATCCAGGGCCACGAATTGCTGCGCACCATCCGTGGCCGCAACGAGGGCGTGCCGATCGTGGTGCTGTCGAGCCGCGGCGACGAGGCCGGCAAGGTGCAGGCGCTCGATCTCGGCGCCGACGATTATCTGACAAAGCCGTTCGGCATGGACGAGCTGTTGGCGCGCCTGCGTGCGGCGCTGCGGCACCAGCTCCAGGTCAAGGGCGAGCGTCCGGTGTTCCGCACCGGGGATCTTTCCGTTGATCTCGTGCGCCGCATCGTCAAGGTCGGCGAGCGCGAGATAAAGCTGTCACCGAAGGAGTACGATCTTTTGCGCGTGCTGGTGCAGCACGCCGGCAAGGTGCTGACCCATCGTTTCCTGCTCAAGGAGCTCTGGGACGAACTGACGGATGCGCAATATCTGCGCGTCTATGTCCGCCAGCTCCGCCAGAAGATCGAAGCCGACCCCGAACGCCCGCAATATGTGCTGACGGAGACGGGGATCGGGTATCGGCTGAAGGCGGGGGATTAGTTGTCGACGTCAAACGACCCGTCATGGCCGGGCTTGACCCGGCCATCCACGCCTTGACGTGCGGCACGAAGAACGTGGATGCCCGGGACAAGCCCGGGCATGACGGCAGAGGTTGTGGCGCGAGCCTGCAATCACATCGTCATTGCGAGCGCAGCGAAGCAATCCAGAGTCCTTCCGCGGAAAGATCCTGGATTGCTTCGCTGCGCTCGCAATGACGGAGGCAATCAGCCCGCCTTCCTGTGCCGGGCCGTCGACCGCTGGGTCTTCCTCGTCGCTCTTTGCTTTCCCGTCGCGCGGCGTTCGCTGGGTTTGGCCGGCGTCTTCTTCCCGCCGCGTCCCTTCAGGCTCTGCTTCAGCGCGTCCATCAGGCTGACGACGTTGCTCGGCCGCTCCTCGCGCTCCGGCCGCTCGATGGTCTTGCCGCTGGCCTTGCGCTTCACCAGCGCCTTCAGTGCGGTCTCGTACTCGTCCTTGAACTTGCTCGGGTCGAAATGTGCGGCCTTGGTATGCAGGATGTGGCTGGCGAGCTCGACCATGTCCTTGGTGATCTTGGGGCTCTTGATGTCGTCGAAGAACTGGTCCTCGTCGCGCAGCTCATAGGGGAAGCGCAACGTGGTGCCGAGCAGGCCCTTGCCGAGCGGTTCGATCGCGATGATGTGCTCACGGTTGGTGAGCACGATTTTTGCGAGCGCCACGCGGTCCTGGTCCTTCATCGCGTCGCGGATCACGGCAAAAGCATCGACCGCAGCCTTGCCGTCGGGCGCGATATAATAGGGATGATTGAGATAGCGCTGGTCGATCTCGTCGCTCGGCACGAAACTCTCGATGTCGATGGTGTGGTTGCTCTCGATCTGGACCGCCTCGAGCTCCTCCGGCTCGATCTCGACATATTTGCCCTTGCGCAGCTCGTAGCCGCGTCCCTTCTGGTCGCTCTCGACCACGTCACCGGTCCTGGAGTCCACCATCTGCTGCTTGAGCCGGTTTCCAGTCTCGCGGTTGATCATGTGAAACCGCGTCTTCTCGGCCGCGGTGGTCGCGGGATAGAGCGCGACCGGGCAACTGACCAGCGAGAGCCTTAACGTTCCCTTCCAATAGGCGCGCGGGGCCATTCCGTTCTCCAGCGTTTCAAGGCATTTTGGAACCCCAACAGCCCCATCGGGTTTTGGTTCCGGGTGGGACTTCTGCCGTGATAGGCTTCAACGCCGAAAGAGAATGCGGGACCGGTCGTGCTGCGAAAACTCTCCACCTACCGACAGAAGCGCGATTTCGAGAAGACACCGGAGCCGTCGGGCAAGACCGCGGTGGCGCCTTCGGCGCAGCGGCGCTTCGTGATCCAGAAGCACGATGCGACGCGGCTGCACTATGATCTGCGGCTCGAGTTCGACGGCGTGTTCAAGTCGTGGGCGGTCACCAAGGGACCCTCGCTCGATCCGCATGACAAGCGGCTGGCGGTCGAGGTCGAGGACCATCCGCTCGACTATGGCGATTTCGAAGGCACGATTCCGGAAGGGCAGTATGGCGGCGGCACGGTCATGCTCTGGGACCGCGGCACCTGGGAGTCCGAGGATCCCGAGCGTGGCTTCCAGAAGGGCGACCTCAAGTTCACGCTCCACGGCGACAAGCTGCATGGAAGCTGGGTGCTGGTGCGAATGAGGCATGACCGCACCGGCGGCAAGCGCACCAACTGGCTCCTGATCAAGCATCGCGACGAGTATGCCAGCGAGAGCGACGACATTCTCAGCGAGGACAAGTCAGTGGCCTCCGGCCGCGCGATGGCAGAGATTGCGGATGGCAAGGGTCGCGCGCCAAAACCGTTCATGCTGGCGAAGGGTGCCAAGGTCAAGGCCGATGCGGTCTGGCAGTCCAATCGTGCCGAGGAGCCGAGAGGGCGCACCGTCAGGCCGGCGCCCGGTGCGGCGTTGAAGCGCGGGACGGGCGCAAGGAAGAAAGCGACGACCGCGACAAACGCGAAGAAAGTCTCGGAGATGCCGGACTTCGTCGCGCCGCAGCTCTGCACCGCGATCGAGCGGCCGCCGGCGGCCGACGGCTGGTGCCACGAGATCAAGTTCGACGGCTATCGCGTCCAGCTCCGCGTCGCGGACGGCGAGGCGACGCTGAAGACGCGCAAGGGCCTCGACTGGACCGACAAGTTCGCGGCCATCGCGAAGGAGGCGGGCGAGCTTCCCGACGTCATGATTGACGGCGAGATCGTCGCGCTCGATCACAACGGCGCGCCGAATTTCTCCTCGCTCCAGGCCGCGCTGTCGGACGGCAAGACCGAGGACCTGATCTTCTTTGCCTTCGACCTCCTGTTCGCCGAGGGGCTCGATTGCCGGCGCCTGCCACTCGGCGAGCGCAAGGACCGCCTCAGGCAACTCCTCGAAGCAGGCAAGAAGAAATCGGGCCAAATCCGCTATGTCGAGCATTTCGAGAGCAGCGGCGATGCCGTGCTGCAATCGGCCTGCAAGCTCGAGCTCGAAGGCGTGGTGTCGAAGAAGCTCGATGCGCCCTACCGGTCGGGGCGAACGGAAAGCTGGACCAAGGCCAAATGCCGCGCCGGCCATGAGGTCGTGATCGGCGGCTGGAAGACCACCAACGGAAAATTCCGCTCGCTGATGGCCGGCGTGCACCGCGGCGATCATCTTGCCTTCGTCGGCATGGTCGGCACCGGCTTCGGCGCGGACACGGTCAAGCGCATCATGCCGTCCTTGAAAGCCATGGAGGCCGGGCAAAGCCCCTTCGGCGGCAAGAACGCACCGAATAAGACGCGCGACGTGCACTGGCTGAAGCCGGAGCTCGTCGCCGAGATCGAGTTCGCCGGCTTCACCGCTGACGGCAACATCCGCCAGGCCGCCTTCAAGGGCCTGCGGCAGGACAAGCCGGCCGAGGAGGTCGAGGCGGAAACACCGGCTGATACCGAACTCGCAAAGCCGTCGGTCAGGAAGCGTGCCGTGCCGAAGGCAGGCAAGCGGAAGGATGCCGGCACGGCCGAGGTGATGGGTGTCGTCCTCTCGAAGCCGGACAAGGAGCTGTGGCCGGATGGCCGGGACGGCGCGGGCGTCACAAAGCTCGATCTCGCGCGCTATTTCGAGGCCGTCGGCGCCTGGCTGATCGAGCACATCAAGGGCCGGCCCTGCTCGATCCTGCGCGCGCCTGATGGCATCGGCGGCGAAAAATTCTTCCAGCGCCATGCCATGCAGGGCACGTCGAACCTGCTGGAGCTCGCGAAAGTCTCGGGCGATCGCAAGCCGTACCTGCAGATCGATCGCGTCGAGGGGCTCGCCGCGGTCGCGCAGATCGGCGGCGTCGAGCTGCATCCCTGGAATTGTGCCCCGGACGCCTACGATACGCCGGGCCGGCTGGTGTTCGATCTCGATCCTGCGCCGGACGTCAAATTTGCCGATGTCGTGGACGCCGCCAAGGAGATGCGGCAGCGCCTCACCGACGTCGGCATGGAGAGCTTTTGCAAGACCACCGGCGGCAAGGGCCTGCACGTGGTGGTGCCGCTGCTCCACGGCGCGCGCGACAAGGTGAGTTGGAAGGAGGCCAAGGCGTTCGCGCAAGGCGTTTGCCAGTGGATGGCCGACGACGATCCCGAGCGCTATCTGCTCAACATGTCCAAGAAGCTGCGCAACGGAAAGATCTTCCTGGATTACTTGCGCAACGACCGCCTGTCGACGGCGGTGGCGCCGCTGTCGCCCCGTGCGCGCGATGGCGCGACCGTGTCGATGCCCGTGACATGGGCGCAGGTGAAGGGAGATCTCGATCCGAAGCGGTACACGGTGCGGACGGTGCCGGGCCTGCTGGCGCGCTCGAAGGCGTGGGATGGCTATGACGACGCGGCTTCGTCGATCAAGGCGGCGGCGAAGAAACTCGCGGAGAAGAAGTAGGGTGGGTTAGCGGCTTGTCCGCCGTAGCTCGAAGAGCGAAGGCGGAAGCGTGCCCACCATCTTTCTTATTGCGGCGAAGAGGTGGGCACGGCGCGTTGCGCCTTTGCCCACCCTACGAAGCTACGGCTCCTCGTCCTAGATCCGTCCGAGCAACAGCAGGATCAGCAGGATGACGATGACGAGTCCGAGGCCGCCGCCGCCGTAATAGCCGGTGCCGTAGAACGGGCCGCCGCCGATACCGCTGAAGCCGCCGAGCAGCGCGATGACCAAAATGATCAGAATGATCGTACCGATAGACATGCTAGTCTCCTCCAGCCCTTTGTTGAAAGGGTCGTTTGCACCTGTCCCGTGGTGCGAGGGCAACTTGCCGCAGGTTCTATAGTTCCGACGATGAAACACGGCGAACGGAGCGAACTTGCATGGAACCTTTGCCAGTCCAGGCGGCATGACTATGTGAGGATCAGTCACTATAGGGCAGGGCCATGTCAGCACCGCTTGTCGTCTCCATTCCGCATCGTCTCGGCCGCGAGGAAGCCGTGCGCCGGCTCAAGACCGGGCTCGGCCGCGCCGCAGCCAGCATTCCCGTGATGCAGGTCGAGGAAGAGCGCTGGAACGGCGACAGCATGAATTTTCGCATCCGCGCGCTCGGGCAGATTGCGAGCGGTCAGATCGATGTCGCCGACGACCACGTCAAGGTTGAGGTTGTGTTGCCGTGGCTGTTGCAGCGCTTCGCCGAGATGGCGCAGGCGACCATCCGCAAGCGCGGGCAGCTGCTGCTGACCAAGGACGGGGGCAAGTAGCCGTCAGCTCCGAGCGCGCTGTTGCCTGGGTCTCGCTGTACTGACAGCGCGTGCTTCGATGACCGCAGCGGGAATATCCCGGAAGGCTTGCGCGAGGGGCAATTGAATGCCGGAAAAGCCCGGCCCGGTGTAGCCGGTGACGTCGATCGTCGCGTCAACGTCCTCGAACGCGGGCCATTGCCGGCCCTCTCGCGTGAACGGCGCAAACTGGCGCCCGACCAGGACGATCGCAGCCGTGCGGCCGTGTCGGCGGGTAAAGGCAATGACGTGGTCAGCGTGCGCGCCCCGGACCTGCAGCGGCTGATATTCGCCCTGCGCGAACACATCGGCGAGTTCGTTGCGCAGTTTGAGCAGATGCCGCGTCCAGGCCAGCTTGAGCTGGCCATTCGGCCAGGTCTTGATCAGCCCGCGCCAGTCCGGGGCTTCCAGTGACGTCAGCGTCGTCTGCCGCGCGGCAAAGTCCACCGGGCGGCGGTTGTCGGGATCGACCAGCGACAGGTCCCAGTATTCGGTGCCCTGGTAGAAGTCGGGCACGCCGGGCAGCATCGCCTTGAGCGTGAGCTGGCTCAGCGAATTCAAGGCGCCGAGCAGCGCGACGCGGCGTGCCAGGGTTTGCAGCGCCTCCAGGAACTCGCTGGACTGCGCTGGATCGAGGATCTTCCCGATGAAGCTTTCGACGCCATTCTCATAGGCCTCGTGCGGGTTGAGCCAGCTGGTCTCCTCCTTGCCCTCGCGCGCGGCCTTGAGCGCATAGGCCTGGATGCGCTCGACGAAGCCGGCATCGGCCGTCTCCCCAAGCGACCAGGCGCCGAGCAGGGTCTGGTAGAGCATGTATTCGAACGTCGCTGACGGCGCGCGCAGATTACCGTCGAGTGCGAGGTGCGGCGCGTTCAGCACCTTCCAGCGCGCCACGGCGCTGGTCCATTCGCCGGGAATCTCGCTGAGCGCCGCGATCCGCGCGCGCGCGTCCTCGCCGCGCTTGGTGTCGTGGGTCGCGGTCGCCGTCATCCCTTGCGGCCATTCCTTGGCACGCGCGCGCATGGCCTCGTGGAAGGCGGGTATCGTCAGGCCGTTGCTCGCGGGATCGCCGCCGACCTCGTTCAGGGCGAGCAGCCGGTGGAATTGATAGAACGCGGTGTCCTCCAGCGACTTCGCCATCATCGGTCCCGTGAACTGCTGCACCTTCAGCGCGAAGCGGCGCACCCGCGGGGCGCTGTGCGGGGGACGGCCGGGTTTGAGCAGGTCCATGGTCAGGGCATCGTGCAGGAAGTCGAAGATGCCTTCATCCGCGGCGAACCATTCCGCGCGGGCCCGTTCGATGGTGTCGTCGATCAGTTTGCGGTCGAGCGCGGTCGGGCCGCTATGCGTCAAATAGGTGCGATAGACCGGGAAATGCAGCACGTACAGTTCGAGTGCCTGTCGCAGACTGTCGGCGGAGAAGTCGCGCGTCGAGTAATGCCCGTTGGCGATGCGCGCGAGCAGGCGGGTCAGCACGGTGAATTCGCTGGTCAGCAGCGTCTCCAGCACGCGCCGCTTGGCGTCCTTGACGTAAGGCGCCAGCCGCGGCGGGCGATTGCTGATCTGCCGCCAGGTCTCGTTCAGCGCCTCCAGCCCTTTAGCGTCGACCAGAACCTGGGTGATGACGTTCATCCACTCATAGCCCGTGGTGCCCTGAACGCCGGCGAAATGCGGCAGGCGCTCGTGCTCGCACAGGATCTTTTCGATCACGGTATAGAACGGTTTGGTGTTGCCTTGCGCGTCGCGCACCAGCCGGCGCAGCCGCTGGCAATATTGTGCGGGATCGCGCAGGCCGTCGATGTGATCGAGGCGGATGCCTTGCAGCTTGCCGTCGGCAATGAGCTGCTTCACCAGCCGGTGCGTGGCGGCGAACGTGCTCGCGTCCTCGACGCGCAGGCCCGCAAGCCCGTTGACGTCGAAGAAGCGGCGATAGTTGATGTCGCTGGAGGCAAGCCGCCAGTGCCCGAGCTTGTAGTGCTGGCGCTCCAGCAGATGATGCAGCGCCAGCGTCTGCGCCGGACGATCCTTGGCGGAACGATAGGCGGTGAGGCCGCGTACGATGATGTCGGCGCTGCCTGCGATCTCCCTGAGCTCCGCTTTGAAGCCGGGCGCCTCCCTGCGGTTGGGGCGACGCAGCCCGGTGTAGCGGGCCGCGAGCGCGAGCAGGCGCTTGCCGGCCTCGGTCTCGGCGGCGTCGGCTTCCTTCACGATCACGCGCAGCATTTCGCCATAGCGTTCCGGCGCGATCGGCAGGCGATGCTCGAAATACCAGGCGGAAAAACTGCCTTCATCGGGATCGTAGCGCAGCTCGATGTCGCTGCGCTCCAGCGCCTCGCCATAGGGCGAGCCTAGGATCGGCAGCAGCACGCCGCCGCGGGCGCGGTAGGCCAATTGATCCCAGTCGATGTCGAAGGAAACCGCATGCGGCGAGGCCTGGCCCCATTCCAGCACGTCGAGCCACCAGGGATTGTCGGCAAAGTGCACGCCGACATGGTTCGGCACGAAGTCGATGATGAGGCTGAGGTCGTGCTGCGTGAGGGCGTCGCTCAGCCGAGCAAAGCCGGCCTCGCCGCCGAGCTCGGGATTGAACTGGCTGTGATCGACGGTGTCGTAGCCGTGGGTCGAGCCCTTGCGCGCCTTCATCACCGGCGAAGCGTAGAGATGCGTGATCCCGAGTGCCTTGAGGTAAGGCACGACCGCGGCGGCCTTGTCGAAGTCGAAATCCGCGGTGAGCTGAAGCCGATAGGTCGCTAGAGGAATGGCAGGAGGCATGCTAACCTCCGAGATGCCAGATCACCGACCAGGGTGGGAGCCGATCGCCGCTGACAGAGCCCCAGATCGGCGTGCCCGTCGCGTCGCTGGGACGTGCGATGTCCTTGTCCGAGAGATTGGCGGTCAGGCGCAACCTCGCGCCGTCGCCCATGCGCCAATGCGCGGTGAGCAGGCCGCTATCGGCCGTCTCGGCATCGCCGAACCTCGCACCCTTCAGCCGCGGTGCGATCTCCTTGTGACGGAGCGCGAGCAGCTCCCGCACCAGCGCGAGCCGCGCATCCTGCTCCGGCGTGTGGCCGGTCCAATCGAGCACCGCCGATTGCAGCGTTTCGGGATCGAGCGGATCGGGGACCTCGTCGCCGTATTTCTCGTAGGCCCAGGCATATTCCTGCTTGCGACCCTTGCGCACGGCATCGGCAAGGCCACCCTGGAAATCGCAGAAGAACGGGAAGGGCACCGTGGAGCCCCATTCCTCGCCCTGAAACAGCATCGGTACCATCGGTGCGAGCAGGGTCACCGCGAGCGCGGCTTCGATCTGCCGCGGCGATGCCAGGCTCTCGAGCCGTTCCCCCAATGGGCGATTGCCGATCTGGTCGTGGTTTTGCAGGAAGTTGACGAAGGTTGCCGGCGGCAGCTCGCCGCTCGCCTCGCCGCGCGGCTTCTTGCCCCAGAACTCCGAGATCTCGCCCTGGTAGACGAAGCCTGAGGCGAGCGCGCGCGCAAGATCCATGCGCGGCGTCTGGTAGTCGGCGTAATAGCCGGCGAGCTCGCCGGTCAGCATCACGTGCCAGACGTGGTGATAATCGTCGTTCCACTGTCCGCGATATTTGCCGTTGGGCGGATCCTGCGCGGCATCGAGCAGGCTGGCGCGGTTGTCGCCGTTCTCCAGCACGAGATGGATGTGCCGCCCGGTGGCCTTGGCAAGCTCGCCGGCGGCGACGCTGAGATCCTGCAACATCGACTGCTCGCCCGGGATCGCCATGATGTGATTGGCGGCATCCAGTCGCAGGCCGTCGAAGCGGTAGTCGGTGAGCCAGGACAGCGCGTTCTCGACTGCGAAGGCCCGGACCTGCGGCACGCGATAATCGATCGCGCTGCCCCAGGGCGTATGCGCATCGGTGAAGAAGGCCGGCGCATAGCGGCCGAGATAATTCCCCTCGGGGCCGAAATGATTGTAGACGACGTCGAGGAACACCATCAGGCCGCGCAGATGCGCCTCGTCGATCAGTGTCTTCAGGTCCTCGGGCCGGCCGTAGGCGCTGTCGGGCGCGTACCACAGCACGCCGTCATAGCCCCAGCCGCGGCGGCCGGCGAAATCGGCCAGCGGCATCAATTCCAGCGCGGTGATCCCGGTCGCAACGAGATGATCGAGCTTGTCGATCATGGCGCGGTAGGTGCCCTCGGGCGTGAAGGTGCCGACATGGGCCTCGATCAGCACCGTCTCTTCCCAGGGACGTCCGCGCCAATCGCGCGCGCGCCACGCGAAGGCATCATGATCGACGACTTCGCTCGGGCCAAAAACGTCGTCCGGCTGGAAGGCGGATGCGGGATCGGGCACGTCGATCTCGTCGTCGATCCTGAACTGGTAGGGACTTCCGACGGGCAGGCCGGCAATCTCGGCGACATACCAGCCATCCTGCCGGCGCTGCATCGCGTGCCGCCTGTCGAGCAGGAGATCGACTCGGCGAGCACCGGGCGCCCACAGCCGGAACGACACGCCGTCCTTGGTCGGCCTCGCCCCGAAGGATGGTCTCATAGCGCCCCCGCGAAGGCGAGCACGGAGCGCGGCGGCGCCTTGCTGTCGCTTCCGGGCTGCAGATCAACACTGTTCGGCCTGGCATCAGTGGTGTTCAGGATCTGCTGCCAGCTCTTGTACTCGGCCATTTTGGGCAATTTGAATGCGATCTCTTCAGGGGCGGCGTTCAGTACGATAAAGATCGCGGCGCTCCCCGGTTCCATCGGCCCCATCACATAGGAGAGGAACCGCCCTTCCGGAAATTTCCAGTCGTTCTCCGTCATCTCGTCGCCGGCGGGCGTCAGCCACAGCGCGCCGTAGGAGACGCCGTCCTTGGGGCGGCCGTCGAGCCAGCGATGGCTGCGAAGCTGCGAGAACCGGCGGCGGATCTCCGCGAGCCCGGCGACGAAATCGATCATGTCGTCGCCATCCTTGCCGAGATTGTCCCAGCCGACCCAGCCGACCTCGTTGTCCTGGCAATAGGCGTTGTTGTTGCCGGATTGCGAATTGCCGACCTCGTCGCCGGCCAGGATCAGCGGAACGCCCTGCGCCAGCATCAGGCAGGCCAGCACGTTCTTGCGAAGCTGCCGCCGCAGCCCGAGAATCTCAGGATTGTCGGTCGGACCCTCGACACCGCAATTGTTGCTGTGGTTGTCGCTGGAGCCGTCGCGATTGTCCTCGCCATTGGCCTCGTTGTGCTTCTCATTGTAGCTGAAGAGGTCGGCGAGCGTGAAGCCGTCATGTACGGTGATGTGGTTGATGCTGGCGCGCGGCCGCCGTCCGTCATGGTTGAACAGGTCGGATGACGCCGTCATGCGGCTCGAGATGTCGCCGATCAGGCTGCCTTCGCCGCTCCAGTAGCGGCGCATGGCGCTGCGATACCGATCGTTCCACTCCGACCATTGCGAAGGGAATGCGCCGACCTGGTAACCGCCGAGCCCGAGATCCCAGGGTTCGGCGACGAGCTTCACCGCCGCCAGCACCGGGTCCTGCCGGATCGCCGTCAGGAACGAGCTGCCGCGATCATAGCCGTTCGGACCGCGCGCGAGCGTGGTGGCGAGGTCGAAGCGGAAGCCGTCGACATGGCAGACCTCGACCCAGTAGCGCAGCGAATCCATCACCATCTGGAGCACGCGCGGATGGGTGAGGTTCACCGACGAGCCGCAGCCGGTGAAGTCGTCGTAATAGCGCGGGTTCTCGCGGTTCAGCCAGTAATAGGAGGCATTGTCGATGCCGCGGTAGCACAGGGTCGGACCGAGGTGATTGCCTTCGGCCGTGTGATTGTAGACGACGTCGAGCATCACCTCGATGCCGGCATCGTGCAGCCGCGCGACCGTGGTGCGGAAGGAATCGAGCGCATTGTCCTGGGCGTAGCGCGGTTCGGGCGCGAAGAAGGACAGCGTGTTGTAGCCCCAGTAGTTGGCGAGCTTCTTCTCGACCAGAATGCGGTCGTCGATGAAGCTGTGGATCGGAAGCAGCTCGACGGTGGTGACGCCGAGCGTTTTCAAATGCTGGATCATCGCCGGCGACGACAGGCCGCCATAGGTGCCGCGCAAGTTCGGCGGCACGTCATCGCGCTTCTGCGTCAGGCCCTTGACGTGGGCCTCGTAGATGATGGTGTCTTCCCAGGGGATGTTGGGCCGGATCTCGCGACGGCCCCAGTTGAAGGTCTCGTCGACGACGACGGCCTTGGGCATGCCGCGCGCGTTGTCGCGCCGGTCGAAGGAGAGATCCTCGCGCGGTGAGCCGGTGCGATAGGCGAAATGGGCATCGCTCCAGACCAGCCGCCCGGCGAGCCGCTTGGCGTAGGGGTCGAGCAGCAACTTGTTCGAGTTGAAGCGGTGGCCGTGCTCGGGCTCGTAGGGGCCGTGCACGCGATAGCCGTAGAGCTGGCCCGGCGAGATGTCGTTGAGATAGCCGTGCCAGACGTCCTCGGTCCGCTCGGGCAGCTCGACACGCTCGAGCTCACGCCTTCCTTGCGTGTCGAACAGGCACAGCTCGACTTTCTGCGCATTGGCGGAGAACAGCGCGAAATTGGTGCCGCGTCCGTCCCAGCTTGCGCCGAGGCGTGCGGGCGATCCGGCAGTCAGGCGCATCGGTCAGCTTTCCGGAACGAGGAAGATCGCGGCGAGCGGCGGAACGGTCAGGCGAAGCTCGGGCGCCTTGCCGCCAGCAGCATGAACCTCGCCGATGTTTCCGACATTGGTGCCGCCGTAATGGGCGGAGTCCGAATTGAACACCTCTTTCCACTTGCCGGCAAAGGGCACGGGGACGCGATAGTTGCGATAGACGTTGGGTGAGAAGTTGATGATCACGAGACACCGCGCGTGCTCGTCGAATCCCTTGCGCAGCCAGGCGAACACGTTGCGGTTGGCGTCATCCGTGATCAGCCATTCGAATCCGCCCTGTTCGCAATCCATCTGGTGCAGCGCCGGCACCGCGCGATAGAGCCGGTTGAGGTCGCGGATCAGCGCCTGGATGCCGGAATGGTACTTGTATTCGAGCAGATGCCAGTCGAGCGACTGGTCGTGATTCCATTCGCGGCTTTGCGCGATCTCCGCGCCCATGAACAGCAGCTTCTTGCCGGGATGGCCGAACATGAAGCTGTAATAGGCGCGCAAATTCGCGAAGCGCTGCCATTCGTCGCCGGGCATGCGGCCGAGGATCGAACGTTTGCCGTGCACGACCTCGTCATGCGACAGCGGCAGGATGAAGTTCTCCGAGAATGCGTAGTGCAGGCCGAACAGGATCTCGCCGTGATGATGCTTGCGGTGGATCGGATCCTTGCTGATGTAGTTCAGCGTATCGTGCATCCAGCCCATGTTCCACTTGTAGCCGAAGCCGAGCCCGCCGAATTCGACCGGGCGCGAGACCTGCGGCCACGCGGTGGATTCCTCGGCCGCCGTGGTTGCCTGCGGGAAGCGCGCGAACAATTCGGTGTTGAAGCGGCGCAGGAACGCAATCGCCTCGATGTTCTCGCGGCCGCCATACTGGTTCGGAATCCAGGCGCCCGGCGGGCGGCTGTAGTCGAGATAGAGCATGGAGGCGACCGCATCGACGCGCAGGCCGTCGATCGCGTAACGCTCGAGCCAGAACAGCGCGTTAGACACCAGGAAGTTCGTCACTTCGGTGCGGCCGTAATTGTAGATCAGTGTGCCCCAGTCGAGGTGGCGGCCCTGGAGCGGATTGGCGTGCTCGTAGAGCGAGGTGCCGTCAAAGCTGCCGAGCCCGTGCGGATCGTCGGGGAAATGGCCGGGCACCCAGTCGAGCAGCACGCCGACGCCCTCGCGATGGCAGGCATCGACCAGCGCGGCAAAATCCTCGGGCCCGCCGAAGCGGCTGGTCGGCGCATAGAGGCCGGTCGGCTGATAGCCCCAGGAGCCGTCGAACGGATGCTCGCTGACGGGCAGGAATTCGAGATGGGTAAAGCCCATGTCGCGGGCATAGGCCGGCAGCTGCTCGGCCAGTTCGCGATAGGTGAGCCATTCGTCGCCGTTCTTGCGCCGCCAGGAGCCGAGATGGACCTCGTAGATCGACATCGGCGCCGAGAGCGCGTTGATGCCATCCGGCGCCGGGCGCGGGCGCGCGAGATGTGCCTCGTCGAACACGATGGAAGCCGTCTTCGGCCGCACCTCGCTCGCAAAGGCCATGGGATCGGACTTCAGCGGCAACTGATGTCCGTGCGGCCCGATGATATCGAACTTGTAGTGGTCGCCGCCCTTGGCGTGCGGGATGAACAATTCCCAATAACCGGCACCGCGCACCCGCATCGGATGCCGCCGCGCGTCCCAAAAATTGAAATCGCCGACCACGGACACGCGCCGCGCATTCGGCGCCAGCACGACGAAGCCGATGCCGTCGATGCCTTCGAGCCGCATCGGATGCGCGCCAAGCTTGTCGTAGAGGCGCTGATGGGTGCCTTCGCCGAGCAGATAGAGATCGAAGTCGGTCAGGATCGGCGGGAAGCGATAGGCGTCCTCGAACTCGACGATGTTGTCGCCGAACCTGGCGCGGAGCTGATAGCGCTTCGAGCCGTTCGGCAGGGCGCCGATGAACAGGCCCGAATCGTGGACGCGATCGAGCTTCGCCACCTCGCCATGTTCGCCCACCGCCTCGACATTGGTGGCCTCGGGGAGGAACGCGCGCACCACGCTCTTGCCGCCCTCAGGATGCAATCCGAGATAGTGGAAGGGGTCGGAGTGGCGGCCCTCGATGATCGCGTAGGCCTCGGCTGGCAGTTTAGGCATGGGCTTCGCTCTCATTGGACAGAATGCGAAGCAGTCCGGTCAGCGGCGCACGGAGCCCCTCAGGCCGGTGGGACAGCTCGTACTCTACTTCGTCGAAGGCTTGATCAAGCAGGAAAAACCTTAACAGGCCTTCTGCGGATTGCCGATCTTCCGGCCACAGCCGGCGATCGGTCATGGCTTCGCGGTAAGCGTTAAGGAATGTCGCGGCGGCGCGTTCGCGCCATTCGCCGAGTGCGGTCGCGAGCCGGTCCTGCTCGTCGGATGCGCCCGTCAGCGCGCGGCTGAGTGCTGTGTTAACCGAAAGCTCGATCGAGCGGATCAGGCCGGCGACGTCGCGTGCGGCCGGTGCCTTGCGCCGCTTGTCGGCCAGCGCGAGATGCGGATTGCCGTCGAAGTCGATGATGAAGATATCGTCCTTCACGATCAGAATTTGCCCGAGGCGGAAGTCGCCATGATGACGGATGTTCAACCCGCCGATGTCGGATGGCAAGAGCGCAGTGAGGTGGTCGGGCAGGGTCGCACGCACCGCGACGAGCTGATCGATCAGCGGCCGGTCGGATTCCCGCAGGCCGTCGCGGCTGTCGGCCAGCCGTTCGAAGATCCGCTCGGCCCGTGCCTTGAGCTCGGATGCCCAGCGCTCGACCTGCGCGGGGCCGATCGGCTCCGGCGCGAGATCTTCGGGCCTTGCGGCGGCGAGAGCCACGTGCAGCTCGGCGAGCCGCCGGCCGATCTGCGCCATGAAGTGCAGATAAGGCGCTTGCTCCTGGGTCTCTCGGGGCGCTTCGCTCATCGGCGCCAACCGCTGCTCGTCGATATAGCGGTCGAGATAGCCCGTGGTGACGGCCCAGCCGTCGCCCTGGTTCTCGACATAGGCGTGCAGCACGCCGACCGCGCTGCTTCTATCGCCTTCGACCAGCTCGACGCTGCCGAGCAGCGCCGGCGTATTGGCAAAGTGCGTGACGTCGGTGAGGTAGGAGCCGATCTCGATCTCGGGATTGATGCCGCCTTCGAGCTGGCGATAGATCTTGGCGACGTACTGGTTGTCGACCAGCGCCGTGCTGTTCGACTGCTCGATGGCGCGGATGCGTTCGGGCTCCTTGATGATGTAATCGGCGAACCGGCTGGTCGCCTTGAACTCCAGGCGCAGATTGTTCTCTTCCACCACCAGGTTCTGCGACAGATTGCGCAGGAACAGGCCGATGAAGATCTGCTCGGTCGCGACGTCGAGCAACGTACCCTCGCGCGCGCCCTGACGCACGGCGGCGAGCGCCTTCGGGTTGAAGCGTTCGCGGTCGAAGCGCACCCATTCGATCTGCATCGGCAGCACGTAGCGCGCCGTGGCATCCTGTTGCGCGGTTTCGAAGATCGCGATCCAGGGCCTGTTGTCGCCGATGTCGCAGAACGGCACCGCCGAGGTCAGCGTCGGCTTGATCTGCTTGGGATCTTGCTCGGGATACCAGCGCGTGCGCGACAGGAAGCCTGGCAGCACCTCATGCTCGAACACGCCGCGCTCGCGCGCCAGCGACACCCAGGTCGAATTGACCGGCACCACCAGCGTCTCGAACTCAGGCACCGCGCGTGGAGTCACCGGCTCGGACTTGTTGCGCTCGGTGAGCTGGAACCAGTAGAAGCCGTAAGGCCCCAGCGTGATCATGTAGGGCAACTCGCCGATCGGCGGAAAACGCGTGCGTCCGAGCATCTCCTGCGGAATGCGGTCCTTCCACGGCGACAGGTCGAGCTCGGTCGCCTGGGCTGCGCGCGAGAGGTTGGCGACGCACAGGATCACCTCGTCGTTGTACTGCCGGACATAGGCCAGCACGGCGCGGTTGGCCGGGCGGATGAAGGTCATGGTGCCGCGGCCGAAGGCGAGGGTCGATTTGCGCACCGAGATCAGGCGCTTGGTGGCGCTGAGCAGCGAGGACAGGCTGCGCGACTGCGCCTCCACGTTCACCGACTCGTAGCCGTAGACGGGGTCCATGATCAGCGGCGCATAGAGGCGGGCCGGATCGCAGCGGGAGAAGCCGCCATTGCGATCCGGGCTCCACTGCATCGGCGTGCGCACGCCGTTGCGGTCGCCGAGATAGATGTTGTCGCCCATGCCGATCTCGTCGCCGTAATAGATGATCGGCGTGCCGGGAAAGGACAGCAGCAGCGAGTTCATCAGCTCGATCTTGCGGCGGTCGTTGTCCATCAGCGGCGCGAGGCGCCGGCGGATGCCGACATTGATGCGGGCGCGGGGATCGTTGGCGTAGGTGGTCCAGAGATAGTCGCGCTCGACGTCGGTGACCATCTCCAGCGTCAGCTCGTCATGGTTGCGCAGGAACAGCGCCCATTGGCAGCTCGCAGGAATGTCCGGCGTCTGGCGCAAAATGTCGGTGATCGGAAAGCGGTCTTCCTGCGCGATCGCCATGTAGATGCGCGGCATCAGCGGGAAGTGGTAGGCCATGTGGCACTCGTCGCCGCGGCCGAAATATTCCTGCACGTCCTCCGGCCATTGATTGGCCTCGGCCAGCAGCAGCTTGCCCTTGGAGTAGGAGTCCAGTTCCTGGCGCAGGCGCTTGATGATCGCATGCGTCTCGGGGAGGTTCTCGTTGTTGGTGCCGTCGCGTTCGCAGAGATAGGGAATGGCGTCGAGGCGGAATCCGTCGACGCCGGCATCCAGCCAGCGCTTCATCACCTGGATCAGGGCGCTGACCACGCGCGGATTGTCGAAATTGAGGTCCGGCTGGTGCGAGAAGAAGCGGTGCCAGTAGAACGCCCCGGCCTCGTGGTCCCAGGTCCAGTTCGACTTCTCGGTGTCGGTGAAGATGATCCGCGTGCCCTGGTATTTCTGGTCGGTGTCGCTCCAGACATACCAGTTGCGGGCGCTCGAGCCCGGATGGCTGCGGCGCGCGCGCTTGAACCATTTGTGCTGGTCGGAGGTGTGATTGACGACGAGCTCGGTGATGACGCGCAGGCCGCGCTTCTGCGCTTCCTGGATGAAGCGCTTGAAGTCCTTCATCGTCCCGAAATCGGGATTGACCGAACCGTAGTCGGCGATGTCGTAGCCGTCGTCGCGTCCGGGCGATGGATAGAACGGCAACAGCCACAGCGCGGTGACGCCGAGCTCCTGGAGATAGGGCAGCTTCTCGGTCAGTCCGGCGAAATCGCCGATGCCGTCATGGTTGCTGTCGGCAAACGCCTTGACGTGGAGCTGGTAGATGATGGCGTCCTTGTACCAGAGTTCATCCACGATCTCGGCTGCCTCGGCTTTTTGGGTGTCGACGGAAGACAAAACATTCATGGCGTGATCCTTACGCCAGGCAGCGGAACAGCAGCGCCGGGTCGCGGTCGGGATCGATATATAATCTGATCCCGCCCCATTCGATGCGGGACAGTTCGCCTGTGATGAGATTTTCGAGTGCGGTGACGTGGCGGCGTGCGCCGCCGGCGTCGATGGTGAGGTCGCCGAGCGGCAGCCAGACTTCGCGGACATGGCGCGAGAGGGCGATGACCGCGACGACGGTGTTGGCTGGATCGGCCGCCTCCTTGGCAAAGGCGATCGTCTCGCCGTCCTCGACGCCGAGGAAGCGCAAATTCTCCATTTGTTGAAGTGCGGCGTTATCGTTGCGGATGCGATTGAGCGCGGCGATGTAGGGCTTGATGTTGCCGGGCCGGTCCCAGTCGCGCGGCTTGATCTGGTATTTCTCGGAATCGAGATATTCTTCGCGGCCGGGAATCGCGTCATGCTCCAGCAGCTCGAATCCGCTGTAGATGCCATAAGTGCCGGACAGGGTCGCGGCCAGCGCGACGCGCGACTTGAACGCCCAGGGCTCGCCGCCCTGGAGATGATAGGGCAGCAGGTCGGGCGTGCTCACGAACAGGTTCGCCCGGTAGAAATCGCGCTCGGGATAGCGGGTCAGCTCGCCCAGATATTGCTCCAGCTCCCATTTCGCCGTGCGCCAGGGGAAATAGCTGAAGGACTGTGCAAAGCCGAGCTTGGCGAGGCCCTGCATCAGCTTCGGCCGCGCAAAGGTCTTGGAGAACAGGATCACCTCGGGATGGCGGCGGCGGATGTCGCTGATCAGCCACTCCCAGAACGGAAGCGGCGCGGTGTCGTGATTGTCGATGGCGAATATGGTGACGCCGTGGTCGATCCAGAACAGCATGGCATCGCGAAACGCGTTCCACAGCCCGGCCCTGTCGACGGAGGCGAAGTCGGGGATGACGATGTCCGAATAGGGATCATTCGCCGTCCGCACCGAGCGGTCCGGCCGCCACTTGAACCATTCCGGATGCTGCGTCAGCCAGGGATGGTCGGGCGAGCATTGCACGGCGAAGTCGAGCGCGAGCTCGAGGCCGTATTCGAGACAGGTCGCGACCAGCGCGCGAAAATCCTCGATCGTGCCGAGCTCGGGATGCAGTGCATCGTGCCCGCCCTCGGCCGTGCCGATCGCATAGGGCGAGCCGGGATCGCCTTCGGTCGCTACCGGCGCATTGTTGCGGCCCTTGCGGCGGGTGCGGCCAATGGGGTGGATGGGCGTGAAGTAGAGCACGTCAAAGCCCATCGCGGCGATATCAGGCACGCGCGCGATGCAGTCGCGGAGCGTGCCATGCCGGCCGGGACTCTGGCTCTGGCTGCGCGGCATCATCTGATACCAGGCGCCGAAGCGCGCTTTGTCGCGGTCGACGATCAGCGGGAAGTTCTGCGAGCGGGTCAGGTCGGGCCGCGATTGACTCTCAGCCATGGCCGCGCCGAGATCGGCTGCGAGCAGCGAGCCGACATCGCCGGTCTGAAGATAATCCTCGCATTGCTTCACGATGACCGCCGCGGCGTCCTGCCGGGCGCCATGCGCCTTGGTCAGGAGGCCGGCGCCCTCGATCGCGTCGAGGCTGACGTCTGCGCCGGTGCGCCGCTTGCGCTCGACCCCGTGCGACCAGGTAGCGAACTCGTCGGTCCACGCTTCGATCGCATAGACATATTGGCCGGGCTCGACGGGGGTGAACGCGCCGGACCAGCGGTCATTGCCGTGATGGATCATCGGCTCGCTCCGCCATTCCCGGTCCTGCTCTCCTCGCCAGATCAGCGCGGCACCGATCACCGCGCTGCCGTCGCGATAAATGTCGCCCCAGACGTCGACCCGTTCGCCGGCAATCCGCTTCACGGCGAAACGGCCGCTGTCGATCGAGGGATAGATATCTTCGATGAGGAAAGCGCCGCCGGCTGCGGCACTCTCGACAGTTTGAATTGTCTTGTTCACGGTGATGCCATTGACAAGAAAGCAGGAGCCCGTTTCCCTTGTCGGGAACCTACGCTTGATACCAATATAGAAAGCCGCTTGTGTGTCATTGGTTCCCTCGGGAACGGCAGGCACGGTATGCGAGTTACCCCTGACTAACCTCTTCCACGACCTCGTTAAATTCCCTGCCCCCGGCCGGATGACGGCCTGCAAGCTGCGTGCCGAATGGATCTTTTAGCTCAAGCCCGGATCAAGGGCGTTCAGTCCGAATTCGTCGATGCCCTCGGAAAGCTGCGGGTCACCGATCCCGTGGCCCTCAAATCCATCCTCGAGGCCCTGCCGGAGAAGCGGATTTACCGCTTCGTCGGCGGACCCGTGGTGGTGCGCGCCCTGGGACATCCGCGCACCGAATTGACGACAATCGGCGCGCCGCCGCTGCAATGGACATTACGCGCAAACGGCAATGTGATCGCGCAAGGCGAGACTCGCGAGCCCGTGATCGCCTGGCCCGCCGACCTGCCGCTCGGTTATCACCGGTTGACGCTGACCGATGCCGAGGGCGTTGCGGAAGAGGTGCCGATGATCGTGGCGCCCGAACGCGCCTTCGGCGGCGATTTCGCCCGTGGCTGGCTGCTTGCCGTGCAGCTCTACAGCGTCCGCTCGGACCGCAATTGGGGCATTGGCGATTTCACCGACCTCGCCGATCTCGTCCGCCTCGCCAGGCAGCTCGGCGCCGATGGCGTCGGGCTCAATCCGCTGCATGTCCTGTTCGACAACCACCCTGCCGATTGTAGCCCCTATTCGCCGAACAGCCGGCTGTTTCTCAACCCGCTCTATATCGACGTCGAGGCGATCCCGGAATTTTCCGCCGACCTCGTCCCCGACGCGGCTGCGACAGCCGCGCGGCTGCGCGAAGGCGATCGTGTGCCCTATGCGGACATGGCGGCGCTGAAATGGCTCGGCCTGCGCGCCGTCTACAACAGTTTCGTGACGAGCGCGAGCGAGACGCGCCGCAAGGAATTCGACGTCTTCCGCGCGGACCGCGCGCCGCTGTTGTCCCGCTTTGCCTGCTTCGAGGTGCTGCGGCATCGCTTCACCGCGCCATGGTGGGAATGGCCGCAAGAGTGGCAGCAGCCGGATGAAGCCAAATGCGCCGAGCTCCGCAACGGTCCCGACAAGCGCGAGGTCGAGTTCGTCGAATTCGTGCAATGGACGGCCGATAGCCAATTGCATGCCGCCAAGGAATTGGCCGGCCAGCTCGGCATGCGCGTCGGGCTCTATCTCGACGTCGCCGTCGGCGTGCAGTCCAACGGCTTCGACGCCTGGAACGAGCAGATGGCGATTTCGCGCCATCTCGCCGTCGGCGCGCCGCCCGACGTGCTCAACACCGTCGGACAGGATTGGGGCCTTGCCGGCTTCAATGCCGGTGGTCTGGAGGCGCAATCCTTCGTGCCGTTCGCCGACATGCTGGCCGCCTCGATGCGCCATGCCGGCGCGATCCGGCTAGATCACGTGCTGGGCTTGAAGCGGCTGTATCTGGTGCCGCGCGGCTTCAAGCCGGACAACGGCGCCTACGTGCAGATGCCGTTCGAGGCGTTGCTCGGCGCTGTGGTGCGCGAGAGCGCGGCGCACAAATGCATCGTGATCGGCGAGGACCTCGGCACCGTGCCGGAAGGTTTCCGCGAGACCATGCAGGATTTCGGCATCTGGTCCTACCTCGTCATGATGTTCGAGCGCGACGATGCCGGCCGTTTCCGTAATGCCGACCATTACCGGCCCAATGCGCTGGTCACGCTGAACACGCATGATCTGTGCACGTATGCCGGCTGGCGCTCCTTCAGCGATCTCAAGATGAAGCGCTCGCTCGGGCTCGACCCCGGCGAGAACGACCAGGCGCGCTGGGATGCGCTCGGCAGGCTCGACGAGATCCTGCGCCAGAACGGCATCAACGCCAACGATCTCTATTCGGTGCTCGCCTTCCTGTCGCGGACGCCGTCGCGTCTGCTGGCGGTGTCGCTGGAGGATCTGCTCGGCGTGATTGACCAGCCCAACATTCCCGGTACGATCGACGAGCATCCGAACTGGCGCCAGCGCCTGCCGGTGGCGCTCGACAAGATCGCCGCCAAGGTCGATGTTACGGCCTTGAAGGCGGCGACGCGGGAACGCTCGTTGACCGGCGGGAGTTGAAACGGCGGATTTTCCGGGGCTCGTGACACATTGGCTCAGAGGATCGAGGACTATGCGCTGATCGGCGATTGCGAGACCGCAGCGCTGGTCGGGCGCGACGGCTCGATCGACTGGCTGTGCTGGCCGGCCTTCGATTCCGATGCCTGCTTTGCGGCGATCCTCGGCACGCACAAGAACGGCCGCTGGCTGATCGCGCCGGGCGAAGACATCACCGGTATCTCGCGCCGCTACCTCGGCAACACGCTCATCCTCGAAACGCGCTTCGAGACCAGGAGTGGCACCGTTGCGCTGATCGACTTCATGCCGCCGCGCGGCAAGGCCTCCGACATCGTGCGGCTGGTCCGCGGCCTCACGGGCACGGTGAAGATGCGGATGGAGCTGGTCATCCGCTTCGGATTCGGCGTCGACATTCCCTGGGTGCGACGCATCGACCATTCGCTGCTGGCGGTCGCCGGCCAGGACATGACGGTGCTGCGCACCCCGGTGGAGACGCGCGGCGAGGATCTGACCACGGTCTCCGACTTCGACGTGAAGGCCGGTGAGACGGTGCCGTTCGTGCTGACCTACGGCCCCTCGCATCTCGATCCGCCCGCGCCGATCGATCCGGAGATCGCCTTCCAGGAGACCGAGAAATTCTGGAACGAATGGTGCAGCCGCTGCACCCGCGACGGCGAATATCACGATCTGATCGTACGCTCGCTGATCACGCTGAAGGCGCTGACCTTCGACCCGACCGGCGGCATCGTCGCGGCGCCCACCACCTCGTTGCCGGAAAAGCTCGGCGGCGCCAGGAACTGGGATTACCGCTTCTGCTGGCTGCGCGATGCGACCTTCACGCTGCTGGCGCTGATGAACTCGGGTTACACCGAGGAAGCGTTGGCCTGGCACAATTGGCTGCTGCGCGCGGCGGCAGGCTCGCCGGCGAACATGCAGATCATGTACGGCATCTGGGGCCAGCGGCGTCTGCTGGAATGGGAAGCGGGCTGGCTCGACGGCTACGAGGGCGCGCGGCCCGTGCGGGTCGGCAATGCCGCGCATGCGCAGCTCCAGCTCGACGTCTACGGCGAGCTGATCGACGCATTCCACCAGTCGCGCATGGCGAAGCTGAAGCTCGACGACGAGACGACCTGGGCGCTGGAATGCGCCGTGCTCAACCATCTCGCCGAGGTCTGGGACCATCCCGACAACGGCATCTGGGAGCTGCGTGGACAGCCGAAGCACTACGTGTTTTCCAAGGTCATGACCTGGGTCGCCTTCGACCGCGGCATCAAGAGCGCCGAGACCTTTGGCTTCAAGGCGCCGCTCCTGCATTGGCGTGCCCTGCGCGAAGCCATTCATCGCGATGTCTGCAACAAGGGATTTGACGCGGAGGAGAATGCCTTCGTCAACTTCTATGGTTCAAAGCTGCTCGATGCCAGCGTGCTGCTGCTGCCGGCCGTCGGCTTCCTGCCGCCATCGGACCCGCGCATTCGGGGCACCATCGCCGCCGTCGAGAAACACATGATGCGCGACGGCTTTGTGTTGCGGCACGATCCGCGCGAGATATCCGAGGAGAAACAGCCGATCGAGGGCGCGTTCCTGGCGTGCAGCCTGTGGCTGGCCGACGCGCATGTGCTGGCGGGCGATCTCGACAAGGCGCAAGCCTTGCTCGATCGCGTGGTCGGCATCGCGAACGATGTCGGCCTCCTGGCCGAAGAATATGATTCAGGCGCCCGGCGCCAGACCGGCAATTTCCCGCAGGCCTTGACCCACATCGCGCTGATCAACACCGCGCACAATCTGTCGGCCGCGAGGCAGGAAAGCGAGAAGCCGGCGGTTCAGCGGTCGAAGTAAGGGGGAGGGAACGCACCTCCGTCGCGGCGCCAGTCGAGTCTCGTCTTACCAGGCGCTCAGCCCACCCCGTTCCGCTTCAAAATCACCTCCACCGCCTCCGCAAAACCGTCCTGTTCGTTGGTCGCGGTGACGTGGGTGGCCTGGTCCTTGACGCTGTCGGTGGCATTGCCCATGGCGATCGAGGTGCCGCTGACGCGGAACATCGCAAGGTCGTTCTGCATGTCGCCGATGGTGGCGACCGCGTCGGTGGAAATCCCAAGGCGCTTGGCCATGGCCTGCACGAAGGTGCCCTTGTCGAACCCGGGCGGGGTGATGTCGAGATAATAGGTCTGCGAGCGCACCGCGGTGGCCGCGCTGCCCAGCGCCTCCTGCATCGCCTTCTCGCAACGCTCCAGGCCGGCCGCATCGGCGCTGGCGCCGACGATCTTGCAGGCGCTCTCAAGGTACGGCGAGAAATCCGTCACGATGGTGGGGTCGGAGCGGATCGTGTGCTGCTCGTGCGCGACGTATTTACCATCAGGGTTGTCGATCAGCCATTTGTCGGTGGTGAAGAGCCAGATGTCGGCGCCGAACTCCCGGAGGATCTGCAAGGACCGTTCGGCGGCGCTCGCCGGGATCAGGTGCTGCTCGACCGGATGCATCTCGGGATCGACGATCGAGGAGCCGTTGAACGGGCCGATCGGAAGCCAGAGCGCCAGCGGCTCGACCAGGAACCGCATGCCGATCGCGGGGCGGCTGGAGGTGATGGTGAAGCCGATGCCGGCCTTGTGCAGCCGCTGCACCGCAGACCGTGCGCGCTCCGTCAGCGTCTTGTCCTTGGTCAGCAGCGTGCCGTCGACGTCGGAGACGACCAGTGAGATTTTCGTCATGGCAGGACCTCAGGGTTTGTCGGCCTCAGCGTTTCGCCCCGCTCAGCTTCAATTGCCGTACCACCCCGTCAACGATCGCCTCGACGGATTCGTCGATCGAGACGGTGACGACGTGCTCGCCAGCCTCGGGCGGCTCCAGCGTCGTGAATTGGCTCGTCAGCAGTTCGGGCGGCATGAAATGGCCCTTGCGTTGCGCGAGGCGGGCGGCGATCAGCTCCCTGGTGCCCCTCAGGAAGACGAAGCGGACGTCGTCGCGTCCGCGCAGCAGCACGTCGCGATAGGTGTGCTTCAGCGCCGAGCAGGCGATGATCACGTGCTCGCCTTTGTCGCAGACCCGGGCGATCTCGTCGGCAATGGCGTTGAGCCAGGGCCAGCGGTCCTCGTCGGTGAGAGGATGGCCGGCCCGCATCTTCTCGACATTGCTGGCGGGGTGAAAGCTGTCGCCGTCCTCGAAACGCCAGCCGAGCCGCTGCCCGAGCGCCTCCGCAACCGTACTCTTGCCTGAACCCGACACGCCCATCACGATCAACGCACAAGGTGCTTCAACGCCCGCCACGAATTCCCTCCGGAAGCGCGGCCTGGTCGACCAGCCAGACGGTCTCACCATTCGAGCGCGCGCGTACAGCCGGCAGAGTCTCGCCATTGAGCAGGCGCGTCAAGATCGGCTGCTTGTCGTGCCCGGCAATCTCGAACAGCATTTCGCGGCAGGAAGCCAAGGCGGGCAGGGTCAGCGACACCCGCGGCACGAAAGGTGCGACATTGGCCTTGGGGACGCCGACCACCCAGCGTGTGGTCTCCTCGATCGCAGGGTAGCCGGGGAAGAGCGAGGCGGTGTGGCCGTCCGGGCCCGCGCCCATCAGGACCATGTCGAACAGCGGCCGTGCCGGATCGAGGTTTTCGGCGCCGTAGAAGGACTGAAGCTCGCGCGCATAGGCCTCGGCACCCGCTTCGGGGCTTTCAGCCGTGGTCGGGATCGGGTGAATATGCCCGGACGGTGCATTGCGGTCGAGAAAGGTCGCGCGCGCGACCGCCATATTGTTGAGGGGGTCGCTCGAAGGCACGAAACGCTCGTCACCGATGAACCAGTGCACACGGTCCCACGGGACCTTGCCGCGATACGCGTCGCTGCCGAGCAATTGATAGAGCTTCTTCGGGCTGGAGCCGCCGGTGAGGCAGATCGCGATCCGCCCGGGATTGGCGGCGATCCGCGCCAGCACCCGTTCGGCTGCGGCCTGCGCCAGCGCCTCGGCGTCGGCCTCGACGATCAGCTTCGGCTGGTCGGCCGCTGCCATCACGTAAACTTCCGCCAGCTTCGTCCGTCACGCTTCAGCAGTTCGTCGGCGCAAGCCGGGCCGTCGCTGCCGGCGGAGTAGGTTTCGATGCCGTTGGTGCCTTCACTTTTCCAGGCGTCCAGGAACGGCTGCACCGCCTGCCATCCGGCCTCGATGCCGTCGGCGCGCTGGAACAGGATGTTGTCGCCGATCATGCAGTCGTAGATCAGCGTCTCGTAGCCGGTCGAGGGATCGGCGCGGAAATAGTCGCCGTACTTGAACTTCATCTCGACGCCGTCGATGGTGATGCTCGGCCCCGGGATCTTGGCGTTGAACTGCAGTTCGATGGTTTCGGTCGGCGCGATGCCGATGGTGAGGAAGTTCTGCGACAGGCGGTCGACATCCGTGCCTGAGAACATCGACAGCGGCGCCTGCTTGAACTTGATCGCCACTTCCGTGCGCTTGTGGCCGAGCGCCTTGCCGGTGCGCAGATAGAACGGCACGCCGGCCCAGCGCCAATTGTCGATCATCAGCTTCAGCGCGACGAAGGTCTCGGTGGTGCTGCCGGGCTTGACGTCCTCGGTCTTGCGATAGTCCGTGATCGCGTCGTCGCCGATGCGGCCGGCGAGATATTGCGCGCGCACCGAATTCTTCAGCGCCTCTTCCCGGGTCGGCTCCTGGATCGACGTCAGCACGTCGGCCTTTTCGGAGCGCACGGAATGCGCATCGAACCGCGCCGGCGGCTCCATCGCGACCAGCGACATCAGCTGGAACAGATGGTTCGGCACCATGTCGCGCAGTGCGCCGGTGGCATCGTAGAAGCCGCCGCGATGGCCGACGCCGAGCTTCTCCTCCACGGTGATCTGGATGTGATCGATATGGTTGCGATTCCAGATCGGCTCGAACATGCCGTTGGCAAAGCGCAGCACCAGGATGTTCTGCACCGTCTCCTTGCCGAGATAATGATCGATCCGGTAGATCTGGTGCTCGTCCATGATCTTCAGGAGCTCGGCATTCAGCGCCTTGGCTGACGCGAGATCGGTGCCGAACGGCTTCTCGATCACCAGACGTCGCCAGGCGCCGTTCTCCTTCATCATGCCGGTGCGGCCGAGCTCGCGCGCCGTCGGCGCGAACGCGGCAGGCGGCGTTGCCAGATAGAACAGTCGGTTGCCGCCGGTGTCCTGCGCGCATTCCAGCGAATCCAGATGCGTGCGCAAGCGGTTGAAGGAGGGAGGATCCTTCGGATCGGCCTCGACGAAGGTCACGCATTCCAGCAGCTTCCGGGCAATGTCGTCGTCCACGGGCCGCGTCGCGAATTGCCGCAGACCCTTCAGCAGGCTGTCGCGCAGCTCGTCATCCGACTGGCGGTTGCGGGCCACGCCGACGACGCAAAACTTCTCCGGCAACAGGTGCTCGGCGGCGAGATTGTAGAGCGACGGCATCACCAGCCGATGGGTGAGGTCACCGGTCGCGCCAAAGATGACGAAGGCGCAATTTTCGGGCTTGCGCTTGGCCTGCGGGTCTTTTGTCACGAATGATCGGCCTTCGCTCTGTTACTTGTTACTTCGGCTCTTATTTGGGCTTCGAAGCGCCCGGCTGCTTCGGCTCCTTGTGGCCGCCGAAGCCCGCGCGCATCGCGGAGAGAATTTTTTCGGCGAAGGTGTGTTCCTTGCGGGAACGGAAACGTGTGTAGAGGGCCGCGGTCAAAACTTCGGCCGGCACCGCCTCGTCGATCGCGGCATTCACGGTCCAGCGGCCTTCGCCGGAATCCTCGACGAAGCCGGAATATTCCGCAAGCGCAGGGCTGTCGGCGAGCGCCGTCGAGGTGAGGTCGAGCAGCCAGGACGGGATGACGCTGCCGCGCCGCCACACCTCGGCGATGTCGGCAAGGTCGAAATCGTAGCGATGATCCGCCGGCAAGGCCTCGATGTTGGCATTCTTGAGGATGTCGAAACCTTCGGCATAGGCCTGCATCAGGCCGTATTCGATCCCGTTGTGGATCATCTTGACGAAATGGCCGGCACCCACGGGGCCTGCATGGATGTAGCCCTGCTCGATGCGGGGATCGCGCCCCTCACGTCCTTCCGTGCGCGGAATGTCGCCGGCGCCGGGCGCGAGCGCGGCGAAGATCGGATCGAGCCGGTCGACGACCTGCTTCTCGCCGCCGATCATCATGCAATAGCCGCGGTCGAGCCCCCAGACGCCGCCTGAGGTGCCGACGTCGACATAATGGATGCCGCGCTCCTTCAGCGCCTTGCCGCGGCGGACGTCGTCCTGCCAGAACGTGTTGCCGCCGTCGATGATGACGTCGCCGGCCTGCATCACGCCCGCGATCGTGTTGATCGTCGTCTCGGTGATGTGGCCGGCCGGCAGCATCACCCAGGCTGTGCGCGGCCGCTCCAGCTTGGCGACGAACTCTTCCAGCGTCGCCGAGCCCTGTGCGCCGTCTGCGGCGAGACCCGCGACGGCCTTGGCGTCCTTGTCGTAGACCACGGTCGTATGACCGTGACGCATCAGGCGGCGAACGATGTTGCCGCCCATCCGGCCGAGGCCGATCATGCCGAGTTGCATCGAGAGATTCCCTTAGTTCAGCGCATCGTTAAGCGCGGCGTTGAGCGCCGCGAGACCTTTCTTGAGCCCGCCCTTGAGGTGGACCCGGAGCGCGCGCCGGCCGCGCTCGGTGAGCACGTCGAAGTCGCCGCGCGCCTGCGCGGCCTTGATCACGCCGAAGCTCGCCTTCTGGCCCGGCACCGACAAGTCCTTGGCATCGTCGGCCGTGATCTGCAGAAACACGCCGCTGTCGGGCCCGCCCTTGTAGGCCTGCCCGGTCGAATGCAGGAAGCGCGGCCCGAACTCGGCGCAGGTCGCGACGTGACGCTTCTCGCGCACTTCGAGACGCATCGCCTGGAGTGCGTCGATCGTCGCCTTGTCGCGCGCGATGTAGCCGAGCAGGGCGACATAGTCGCCATGGCCCGAGCGCGAGAGATGAGCCTTCAGCCACGAGGTGAGGTCGCCGTTGGCGCCGGCGGCGCGCAGCGCCGTGGCGTTGGCCTCGTCGGTGTAGAGATCGGCCTCGTCGGTGCTGACCACCGGCTGTTCGGCCGGCAATGCACCGGTCTTCTCGAACGACGCGGTGAGCTCGCGGGTCTTGATCTTGGCCGCTTCCACGTCCGGCTGGTCGAACGGGTTGATGCCGAGGATGCTTCCCGCGACCGCCGTCGCCATCTCGAAGCGGAAGAACTCCTGGCCGAGATGGTCGATCGATTTCATCACGATGCGCGCGACGGGATGGCCGGCGGCTTCGACCGCGGCAAGCTTGGAGTCATGCGCGGCGTCCGCTTCGCCCTCGGTGCGAATGTCGATGAAGAAGCGGTCGTTGCCGTAGAGCGCGGGCTCGCCGAGCGGTTCGCCGGCGATCGGGATCAGGCCCTTGCCTTCCTTGCCGGTCGATTCCGCGATCAGCTGTTCGGCCCAGGCGCCGAAATCGGCGATCTTCTTCGACGACAGGATCGTCACCTTGTCCCGCCCTTCGAGGCCGGCGAGGCCCATGGCAAGGCCGAGCTGGACGCCCGGGTTCTCACCTGGCGGCACGTCGGGTCCGCAGGAGCGGGCCATGGAGAGCGCGTGTTTGATCAGCGTCTTGACGTCGATGCCCGCGGTTGCCGCCGGCACCAGGCCGAACGGCGAGAGCACCGAATAGCGGCCGCCGATCGAGGGTTCCCCATGGAAGATGCGGGCGTAGTTGAGGCTCTTCGCCGCCTTCTCCAGCGACGAGCCGGGATCGGTCACCGCGATGAAGCGGTGGCCGGTCTTCACTTTCGGCCCGACCGCCTGTGCGACGCGTTCGTGGAAATAATCCTTCATCGCGTTCGGCTCGGTGGTCCCGCCGGATTTGCTGGACACGATGAACACGGTGTTGGCGATGTCGATCCTGGCCTCCATGGCCCGGACCTGTGCCGGATCGGTGGAATCCAGCACGTGCAATTTCGGGAAGCCGGACTTCCGCGCAAAAGTCTCGGCCAGCACCTCGGGGCCAAGACTCGATCCGCCCATGCCGAGCACGACGGCATCGGAGAACTTTTGGCCCTTCACGCGGCTCGCATAGTCCTCGTAGTCGGCGACGTCGGCCTTCGCCGCGCTGTCGAGCCAGCCGAGCCACTTGTCCTCGTCGGTGCCGGTCCAGACCGACTTGTCGCGCTGCCACAGCCTGCGGATCTTTGCCGAGGCGCGCCATTCCTCGGTGCTCTTGGCCACCGCCTTGCCGAGGCCGTCACCGAGCGAGAGAAGCTGGTGGTCGATCGCGGGCCCGAGCACGGTTGCCCGCTTGTGGGCGACGGCGCCATAGAGCTTGTCGGCGGCATCGGCGAACTGCTTGACGCCGTCCTTGACGAGTTCCTCGGTGATCGCCTCGAGCGAGACGCCGGAGCGCTCCAGTTCTTCCAGCACGCGGCGGGCGTCGTCGACGTTCTCTTCAAGGCTGTCGCGCGGCTTGCCGTGGTCGCGGAACGCGTCGAGCGTCGCCGGCGGCACGGTATTGATGGTGTCGGGACCGATCAGCTCCTCGACATAGAGGACGTCGCTGTAATCCTTGTTCTTGGTGCCGGTGGAGGCCCACAGCATCCGCTGCGGCTTGGCGCCCTTGGCAGCGAGCTTGTCCCAGCGCGGGCCGGAAAACAGGCGCTTGTAATCCTGGTAGGCGACCTTGGCGTTGGCGATCGCGACCTTGCCCTTCAGCGCGGCGAGCCGCTCCTTCTCGGATGGATCGTTGGCGCGGGCGATCTTCTCGTCGAGCTGCTTGTCGACGACGGAGTCGATGCGGCTGACGAAGAAGCTAGCGACGCTCGCCACGTGCGAGGGATCACCGCCGCCGGCGACGTATTTTTCCAGACCGGCGAGATAGGCCTCGGCGACCTGGAGGTAAACGTCCCTGGCGAACAACAGCGTGATGTTGATGCTGATGCCGTCGCCGATCAGCGTCTCGATCGCCGGCAGGCCCTCCGGCGTCGCCGGCACCTTCACCATCAGGTTCTTGCGGTCGACGTCCTTCCAGAGCCGCCGCGCCTCGGCGACCGTGCCGGCGGTGTCCATTGCCAGATAGGGTGAAACTTCCAGGCTGACATAGCCGTCGCCGGCCCTCAGGCGGTCATAGACCGGGCGGAGCACGTCCGCGGCGTTCTGGATGTCCTCGATCGCGACGGCCTCGAACAGGTCGGCTACGGTCCGGTCGCCGCGCTTCAGCGCCTTGCCGATTGGGGCGTCATACTCGTCCGAACTGCCGATCGCCTTCTCGAAGATCGACGGGTTGGAGGTGACGCCCTTGACGCCGTCGGTGTCGATCAGCCGCTTCAGGTCGCCCTTGGCGATGAAGCCGCGGGCCAGGAAGTCCAGCCAGACGGCTTGTCCGTGCTTTTCCAGTTCTTTGACGGGATTCATGATGTTTATTTATCTCCAAGCCTGCGGGCGAGGGGTTTCCGCACCGGTCCTGACGCGCTATCCTCTAGCCTACATGCTCCCGGGAGGGAACCAATCAAGGGGATAGGCGTATACCCTCCAGTGTAACTCCGTCGCGATCATGGCGATCCAGGCGGAAGTGGCCGTGTTGCGTAAAAAGTCGTCGGCCGGGGCAGTGGCCAGGGGCTCGTTACGCAACGTAGCCGCTTCGTCTCGTCAGCCAGTCTGCGTGGAGTGTCATCAGCGGATTACGGTCCGCCTGATAGATCGTCGCTCGGCCGCGAATGGCCATGCTGGGGAAAAGCATGCAACCACATCATGACCGCCTGACGCTCGCTGTTGCTGACAGCCCGCAATCGGTCGCGCCGGCCGTATGCATCGATGCGGCCCACGATCTCGAAATCAGTCCATGTACGACCCAGCTGCGGCTGCTGGTCGCGGCGGGTTTCGCAATGACCCTGTTCAGTGCGACCCTTGCCTTCGACTGGTGGGACGGTCTGGGCGACTACGATACGACGGTCGGCTATGCCGGCGTCGTGCTGTTCGGCCTGGTGACCGGCCGGCTGATCTGGCTGCTGCCCGCCGAGCGGGGACCGGTGGTGATCGTCACCCCCTATGGCATCCGCGACCTCCGCATCGGCAACGAATTTCTGCTGTGGGACTCGATTGCGGAGATTTCGGCTGAGGAAGGCCGCGGCCACAAGGCGATCGTGCTGACGCTGACGCCGGCCTTGCAGCGGCAGCTCTGCGCCATCAGCACCTTGGCGCCCCGCGCGCAGAATGAACGGCAGAATGAACGGATTGTCATCCGCTCCGAGGGTTTGGCGACCGATTTTGATACACTGCTGCGCGCTTGCCGCGATTGTCATGCTGCGAGCGCCGCGCGCACCGCATTGCAGCAGGAAGATGAACGCGGCACGCAAGGCTTCGCCGTACAAGCGTCATAAGATTGCCGCTCGCAGATCGCTCCATGTTGCAGTGCCGGATGGGCTCATCCCCGGTAATGCCCGGATGTTGCGACCAAGTGACATTTTCTGGAAATGAGCGAAGATAGATACAGATTCGCACAAATTACAGGCATGTGCCTGTTCGTAACTCAACGAGTGCCTACGTTGTGCGTTGCGTCGTGTCGGCACCAGGGTGTCCAATGATCGTCATGTGCTCACGCTGATTCGAAATGGCCTGAGGAACGGTCCGGTAACTGCTTTCGTTTCAGCTTGTGGCGGAACTCACGCGGAGAGGGATCATGTATAACGATTCTCTATTCAACGCTTTCGCTAAGTCGTTCGAGGCGAGAAGCCAACACGACATGTCGATGGCGGAATATCTGGAATCGTGTCGAAGCGATCCCATGAAATACGCGAACGCGGCCGAGCGACTGCTAGCAGCCATCGGTGAGCCCCAGACGATTGACACGGCCAAGGACCCGCGCCTTGGCCGTATTTTTTTGAACCGCACCATCCGGACCTATCCGGCCTTCGCCGGCTTCTACGGCATGGAAGAAACCATCGAGCGCATCGTCGGTTTCTTCCGCCACGCGGCGCAGGGGCTCGAAGAGCGCAAGCAGATCCTCTATCTGCTCGGCCCCGTGGGCGGCGGCAAATCCTCGCTCGCCGAGCGGCTCAAGTCGCTGATGGAAGTGCAGCCGATCTACGTGCTCAAAGCCGGCGATGAATTGAGCCCGGTGTTTGAAAGCCCGCTCAGCCTGTTTGATCCCGATCATCTCGGACCGATGCTGGAAGAGAAATACGGCATTCCGCGCCGTCGCCTCACCGGCCTGATGAGCCCGTGGTGCTACAAGCGGCTGGAAGCCTTCGGCGGCGACATTTCTCAGTTCAGAGTCGCAAAAATCCAGCCGTCGCGGCTGCGCCAGATCGCGGTCTCCAAGACCGAGCCTGGTGACGAGAACAACCAGGACATCTCCTCGCTGGTCGGCAAGGTCGATATCCGCAAGCTCGAGACCTACGCGCAGAACGATCCCGACGCCTACAGCTATTCGGGCGGCCTCAATCGCGCCAACCAGGGCATCCTTGAATTCGTCGAGATGTTCAAGGCGCCGATCAAGATGCTGCACCCGTTGCTGACCGCGACGCAGGAAAACAACTACATCGGCACGGAGAATATCGGCGCAATTCCCTTCACCGGCGTGATCCTCGCGCACTCGAACGAAGCCGAGTGGTCGAGCTTCAAGGCCAACAAGAACAACGAGGCCTTCATCGACCGCATCTGCGTGATCAAGGTGCCGTACTGCCTCCGGGTCACCGAAGAGCAGAAGATCTACGAGAAGCTGATCCAGGGCTCGGAGCTGGCGGCCGCGCCGTGCGCACCCTCGACCCTGGAAACGCTGGCGCGGTTCTCGGTGATGTCGCGCCTGCGCAAGCACGAGAACTCCACGCTGTTCGGCAAGCTGCGGGTCTATGACGGCGAGAGCCTGAAGGAATCCGATCCGAAGGCACGGAGCGTCCAGGAATATCGCGATGCCGCCGGCGTCGACGAAGGCATGGACGGCGTCTCCACCCGCTTCGCCTTCAAGATCCTGGCTGCGACCTTCAACCACGATCCGCAGGAAGTCGCCGCCGACGCCGTGCATCTGATGTACGCGCTGGAGCAGTCGATCCGCCGCGAGCAACTCCCGGAGGAAGTCGAGAAGCGCTATCTCGAATTTATCAAGGCGGAATTGGCGCCGCGCTACGCCGAGTTCATCGGCAACGAGATCCAGAAGGCCTATCTCGAATCCTACTCGGATTACGGCCAGAATCTGTTCGACCGCTACGTCGACTACGCCGATGCCTGGATCGAGGATCAGGACTTCAAGGATGCCGACACCGGCCAGCTGCTCGATCGCGAGCTTTTGAACCAGGAACTGACCAAAATCGAGAAGCCGGCGGGCATCGCCAACCCGAAGGACTTCCGCAACGAGGTGGTCAAATTCTCGTTACGGTCGCGGGCCCAGAACAGCGGCAAGAATCCGACCTGGATCTCCTACGAGAAGATTCGCGACGTGATCGAAAAGCGGATATTCTCCCAGGTCGAGGACCTGCTTCCGGTTATCTCCTTCGGGTCGAAGAAGGACGGCGAGACGGAGAAGAAGCACGGCGAGTTCGTCGCACGCATGGTGGAGCGTGGCTACACCGAGCGTCAGGTTCGCCGGCTCGTCGAATGGTACATGCGTGTGAAGCAGGCCGGTTGAGGCGGATGGAGCGGATGGAAAAGTGCCCATTCACATTATTGACAGGCGCCTGAATCCAGGCGGCAAGAGTCTTGAGAACCGGCAGCGGTTCTTGCGTCGGGCCAAATCCCTGGTGCAGGGCGCCGTCAAGAAGACCTCGCAGGAACGCGACATCAAGGACGTCCTGGAGGGTGGTGAGGTCACGATACCGCTCGACGGCATGCACGAGCCGCGTTTCCGCCGTGAAGGCGGAACGCGCGACATGGTGTTGCCCGGGAACAAGAAGTTCATCGAGGGCGACTACCTCCAGCGATCCGGCCAGGGCAGCGCCAAGGATTCCGGTCCCGGCGAAGGCGACAGCGAGGACGCGTTCCGCTTCGTCCTCTCCCGCGACGAGTTCGTGGATCTGTTCCTCGACGACCTCGAGCTGCCGGATCTTGCCAAGCGCAGGATCGCGCAGACCGAGAGCGAGGGCATCCAGCGCGCCGGCTACACCACGTCCGGCTCGCCCGCCAACATCTCGGTCAGCCGGACGGTGAAGCTCGCGCTGGCGCGCCGCATCGCGCTCAAGCGTCCCCGCAAGGAGGAGATCGAGCAGCTGGAAGCCGCGATCGCGGCATGCACCGACGAGGACGAGCGTGTGCTGCTGCTCGCCGAGCTCGAAAAGCTGAAGGCGAGGACCAAGCGCATTCCCTTCGTCGATCCGCTCGATATCCGCTACCGCCGCTACGAGAAGGTGCCGCGGCCGGTCGCGCAGGCGGTGATGTTCTGCCTGATGGACGTCTCCGGCTCGATGTCCGAGCACATGAAGGATCTCGCCAAGCGCTTCTACATGCTGCTCTACGTGTTCCTGAAGCGGCGCTACAAGCATGTCGAGATCGTCTTCATCCGCCACACCGACCGCGCCGAGGAGGTGGACGAGCAGACCTTCTTCTACGGTCCGGCCTCGGGCGGCACGCTGGTCTCGAGCGCGCTCCACGCCATGCATGAGATCGTGCGCGAGCGCTTCAACCCGGCGGACTGGAACATCTACGCCGCGCAGGCCTCCGACGGCGACAACTCCTATTCCGACGGCGAGCTCACGAGCATGCTGCTGACCGACAAGATCCTGCCGGTCTGCCAGTTCTTTGCCTATCTCGAGGTCGGGGAGTCCGGCGGCAGCGCCTTCGATCTCTCCGACTCCTCCCTCTGGACCCTCTACGACCGCCTGCGCAACAGCGGCGCACCGCTCTCGATGCGCAAGGTCAGCGAGCGCAGCGAGATCTTCCCGGTGTTCCACGATCTGTTCCAGCGCCGCGAAACTTCCCAGGAGAAAGCCGCTCCATGACGGAACGCTTGTTCGAAGGCGCCGATTGGGATTTCCACACCTTGCAGCGCATCACCGATGCCTGCGAGGAGGTGGCGACGAAGGATCTCGGGCTCGACGTCTATCCGAACCAGATCGAGGTCATCACCGCCGAGCAGATGCTGGATGCCTACTCGTCGGTCGGCATGCCGCTGTTCTACAAGCACTGGTCGTTCGGCAAGCACTTCGCGTTCCACGAGGCCTCGTACCGCAAGGGCCTGATGGGGCTTGCCTATGAGATCGTGATCAACTCCTCGCCCTGCATCTCCTATCTGATGGAGGAGAACACGGCGACGATGCAGACGCTGGTGATCGCCCACGCCGCCTTCGGTCACAACCACTTCTTCAAGAACAACTATCTGTTCAAGCAGTGGACCGACGCCGACGGCATTCTGGACTATCTCGACTTTGCCAAGAACTATGTGATGACCTGCGAGGAGCGCTACGGCCGCGTCGAGGTCGAGCGCACCCTGGATGCCGCGCATGCGCTGATGTCGCACGGCATCGACCGCTATCCCGGCAAGAAGAAGCTGGATCTGCGCGCCGAGGAGAAGCGGGCAGGGCGCCGCCGTCAGCACGAGGAGGAGGTCTTCAACGACCTCTGGCGCACCGTGCCGAAGGGGGCGTCGAAGACCCGCTCCGCGCTCAGCATCGAACGCCGCCGCAAGCTGCTCGGCCTGCCGCAGGAGAACCTGCTCTACTTCCTGGAGAAGAGCGCGCCGCGGTTGGCGCCCTGGCAACGCGAGCTTTTGCGCATCGTCCGCCACATCGCGCAATATTTCTATCCGCAGAGCCAGACCAAGGTGATGAACGAGGGGACGGCGACCTACGTCCACTATCGCATCATGACCAAACTGCATCAGCAAGGCCGCATCAGCGACGGCAACTTCCTCGAATTCCTGCAGTCGCACACCAACGTGGTGTTCCAGCCCGAATTCGACGATCCGCGCTTCTCCGGCTTCAATCCCTATGCGCTCGGCTTTGCCGTGATGCAGGACATCGAGCGCATCGTCACCCGGCCGGAGGACGAGGACCGCGAGTGGTTCCCCGACATTGCCGGCAAGAACGACGTGATGGGCGTGCTGCGCGACGTCTGGGCCAACTACCGCGATGAAAGCTTCATCGCGCAGTTCCTGAGCCCGAAGCTGATGCGGCACTTCCGCATGTTCCACCTGCACGACGATCCCGAGGAGCGCGCCGGCATCCGGGTCGATGCCATCCACGACGATCGCGGCTTCCGCCGGGTGCGGCGCGAGCTGGCGCGGCAGCATGATGTCGGCTTCATCGACGCCAATATCGAAGTGGTCGACGTCGATCTCTCCGGCGACCGCCGGCTGATCCTGCATCACCACGTCATCAAGGGCTCGCAGCTCAACGAGACCGACGCCAAGCGCGTGCTCCAGCACCTCGCCGATCTCTGGACTTACGACGTCTCACTGATCGAGGTCGACGCCAACGACAAGGTCCTGCGCGAATATGTCGTAAGCCCGCGTCCGATCCCGGCGGCGGCCTGAGGCGGCTGGCAGCTGCTGGAACATCGACGTGGCGGATAGCTCGCCCGCGGCCCATCCTTCGAGACGCCCGCCTTTGGCGGGCCCTCAGGATGAGGACGGAGTGCGCGGGAGCTATGTCGACAGACAGCGATTCTGCTTAGCCTCATCCTGAGGAGACCGCGGAGCGGTCGTCTCGAAGGACGAGGCGCTTGCTCCGGCCGTCACCAAGAATTTGCATCGACTTGATGTGGTCTAAGCCGATCGCTTCTTCGCCGGCTTCTTCTTGGACCCATTCAATTCCACCGCCGCGCGAATGAGTGCCTTCAACGCCTTCTCGTTGATTTTTTCGCCTTCGCGAATGTCGATCGCGCGGCGCACGTTTCCGTCGAGGCTCGAATTGAACAGGCCGGCCGGGTCGTCCAGCGCTGCGCCCTTGGCAAAGGTCAGCTTTACGACGGCCTTGTAGGTCTCGCCGGTGCAGATGATGCCGTCGTGCTCCCACACGGGAACGCCGCGCCATTTCCATTCCTCGACGACCTCAGGATCGGCCTCCTTGATCAGGCCGCGAATCCGCCCCAGCATCTCGCCGCGCCAGTCGCCGAGCTCCTTGATCCTGCCGTCGATCAGCTTGGAAGGCGAAGCGCCGTCCGTCTTGGTCGCGCTGCTTGTCTTCGCGGTCACAGCCTTCCTCATGATCACGCCTCTTGCCGCGTGTCGCTGCGGCGGCCGACATAGGGCAGCGCGAACATGTAGAGCCCGGTTGCGAGCAACGGAATCAGCGGGACGAATGCCAGCAGCCCGATCCACGTGGCCTGGACTTGCAGCGTCAGGGCAACAATGTTCGCGATCACGGCGAGCGTGAAAGCGATGGACAGCCAGCGGTGGATTTGTCGAACCCACATATTCCCGGTCAATGAAACCTCCTCTTGAGATGATCGAATAAAGGCCGGCGACGGACCTAGTCAGCTCGCGCCAGCACCTCGTCCAGCTTGGCGAAAAACTGCTTCCAGCCGGCATGCGCGCCGCCATAGGCCTGCTTCTGCGTCGGGCTGAAGCCCGCCTGCTCGACGCGCAAATGCGTGCCCGCGTTCGTCGGCGTCAGCGTGAAGGTCACCACGCTTTTCAGATCGAACGCCGCGTCCTCATGCGAGAAGTTCCAGGTATAGGCGAGCGCGCGCTGCGGCTCGATGGTGAGGACCTCGCAGTCCAGCACGCCGCCCCATTCGCCGCGAAGATTGAAGCGATGACCGACGACCGGCTTGAAGTCGTTCTTCATCAGCCATTCCTCGATCAGATGCGGCTGCGTCAGCGCGCGCCAGATCCGCTCGGCCGGAAAGGCAAATTCGCGCTCGATCACCACGGAGCGCATCTCGGCGGCAGCTTCGGTCATTGGTCCATCCTCTTCAGGAGATCGTCGAGTGCATCGAGCCGGTTCTGCCAGAAGCCGGCCATCTGGCCGGTCCAGTCGATCAGCGGATTGAGCGCGCCGGGCTGCGCGCTGTAATGGGTCTGGCGTCCTGCATGGCGGTCGCGCACCAGCCCGGCCTGTTTCAGCGCGCCGAGATGTTTTGAGACCGCCGGCTGGGAAACGCCGGATGTCGCGGTCAGTGCCCCGACCGTCTGCTCGCCCTCCCGGCACAGCCGCTCGAAGATCGCCCGCCGGGTCGGATCAGCGAGCGTCCTGAACAGAAGATCGTGCGCGGCGGACATGTAAAATCCATAACCCATAAGTTATGGATGGACTCATAACCGTAGAGTTATGGATAAGTCAAGTGCGATGGGAGGATGTGGCGCTTCGCTGACGCACCCCTATCCACCGTTATTGCGAGGAGCCCTTGCGACGAAGCAATCCAGTCTGCCTCCCCGGAGGGACTGGATTGCTTCGCGGAGCCTGTCATCGGGCCGCGCTCCGCGCGGACCCGGTGGCTCGCAATGACGGAGAATGTGGCGGCACCGACGAAGGCGGCAAGGACAAGCGGAAGGAGGAGGGCAAGCTTCATGATCGCACCGGGCGCGTGAACCCTTGACGGCCGCATCGGAGGGGGGTGAGAGCCGACTGGCGGTTAGTCGCAAGCCGAACGCCGCGCGTTCAAGTGCCGATGCCTTGCATTCCCGTGGGCAGCCTCGCGCAAGGTTCCAGTCCTAATAATTCGGGAGAAGGGGCGTTCGTAAACCCAGGGTTGTCGCAAAAGGCTGGTGGCGGTCGAACATGTCCGTAGGTCAGAACCTGCCCAACATTACGATCGGCTATTCCCGAGGACGGCTGCTGATGTTTTTCGGCGCCAATCTGCTGCTGACGCTGCTCTGCGCTGCGCTCGCATTCATGTGGCAGCAAGGCAAGAACATCACCACGTTCGAGGTCGCCGCCTGCTACGTCGGCGCGGTGTTTTTCGGCCTTGCCACCTTCAGGATGTTCTGGAGGTTAATCTCCGCCAGGTCGCCGGTCGTCTTCATCAGCCGTGTCGGCATTCGCGACCTCAGGCTCGCCGACGAGACCATCGCCTGGAGCTCCGTGCGGAAGATACAGATCTGGGAGCAGCGCCTGCAGAAGTTCGTGGTGCTCAAGCTCGATCCCCTTGTCGCCGGGCGATTCTCCGGGGGCTTCCTAGGGCGTGCCTTGTCGCTGATGAACAAGACGCTTGGCGCTGACAGCGTGATCGTCAATGCGGGCGGCCTGACCATGGACGTCAGGACATTGCTCGAGACCTGCAAGCAATATTGGGGTGCCGGACGACCGGCCCCTTCGGACCACGCCGTGCCGGAGCCTGAACCGGAGCCCGAGGCTGTCAGCTGAAGCGGCCGAGGAATCGCCGGCATCGGGTAGAATGCCGCGCATCGCAGCGGCGGTCGAAGCAGGTATAGGCTGCGTTGCCGGGTGGTCGCGCGACCCTTAGTCCGCCGTCGGTCCGAGAAGGTTCAATCCTTGCCGCGCTTCTGCCCGGGAACTCGGCGCGGCTGATTTCTGCGAGATTGTCGCGGATCATCAATGTGATAGTCTTCACAGACAGCTGAAATTCGATGTCGTAAGCTCACCCGCGTTTGTGGAGTTCCCCGCAATGGGCGAGATTCGTAACTTCAGATCCGGAAATCATGACGAGCCGCCTCCACACGGCTCGATGCCTCGTCGTCTCGCCGCAATCATCGTCGGTGACATCGCTTCCTACAGCCGCTTGATGCAGGCCGACGAGGAAGGCACGCATGTTCGCGTCAAGCGGATCGAGCGGGATCTCATTGAGCCCAGCATCGTCGAACACCATGGAACGTTGGTGAAGACGACGGGAGACGGCTTCATCGCGATCTTCGACAGTCCCGTCGAGGCCGTTCGCTGCAGCATCGTCATTCAGCAGAATCTCGTCGGGCGCAACGCTTCGCTTCCGAAGGTCTCCCGGATCGAATATCGGATTGGCGTCAATCTTGGCGACGTCATCGTGGAGCCCGACGACGTCTACGGCGACGGCGTCAACATCGCGACGCGCATCGAGGGTATCGCCGAGCCCGGTCAGGTCTACATCTCCGGCGCGATCTACGAGCAGATCAAGCACAAGGTGGTATGCGGCTATGAGTCGCTCGGCGATCGCAAGGTCAAGAACATCACCGATCCGGTGCGCGTCTATCGTGTGCTGCCGGATGCAGATGCGGTCGGGAGGACGCGCGGCCGGCGCGAGAATACCCTAATCTTTCTTCTCGGCGTCACGCTCCTCGTGATCGCTTCCGGCGTGCTGTGGTATCTGCTGTCGCAGCCGTCGGGCAGGGTGAACCAACAGGCCGCCGCGCCGACTGTTGCTCCGGTCGCATCACCGAGCCCGCAACCTGCACCGCGAGAAGCCGCGACACAAACCCCGCAGCCGTCTCCTTCATTGGCGGCATCGTCTCCATCGCCCACTCCGGCACCAAGTGCTTCGGCGCCAAGTGCTCCGGCGTCAAGTGCTTCCGCGCCAAGTGCTTCGACGTCAAGTCCAGCACCAAGCCCATCGGCCACGCCGTTCCGCGAACCCGAGATGATCGCCATTCGCGGCGGCAGCTTTGCGATGGGAAGCAATGACGATCCGACCGAACGTCCCGTCCACCAGGTCACGGTCAAGCCGTTCTCGATCGGCAAATATCCGGTGACCGTGCAGGAATGGAACGAATGCGCGGCTGCAAAGGCGTGCGGCTTCACCGCCATCGGCAAGGACGATGCGCCGATCACCAATGTGAGCTGGACCGACGCGCAGCAATATGCGGCCTGGCTCGCGCGGACCACGAAGAAGTCGTATCGGCTTCCGAGCGAAGCCGAATGGGAATACGCCGCGCGCGGCGGGACGCAGACGAAATATTGGTGGGGCGACAAGCTCCAGCCGGGCATGGCGGGATGCAAGGATTGCGGTGACCTCGCGGCCGAGCAGCCGGCGAAGGTCGGCAGCTTCAAGCCGAATCCGTTCGGCCTCCACGACATGGGGGGCGGTGTCGATCAGTGGGTCGAGGACTGCTGGCGCAAGACCTATCAGGGCGCCCCAGGTGACGGCTCGGCATGGAACGGCGGGGACTGCTCGTCGCATGTCCTGCGCTCGGGTTCATGGAAGAACGATTCGAGATATGTGAGGCCGTCCAACCGCGATGGCTACGATACCAATGTTCGTTATCCGACGCATGGATTCCGCGTTGCTCTAAGTCCTTAAGTGGTGGAGTCATTTCGATGCAGATCATTCGTTGCGCCGCCCTGGCGGCGGCGCTTGCATTGCTGCCGGGCGTCGCCTATCCGCAGGGCAAGACCGCTCCCAAAGACGCCAAGCTTTATTTCATCACCCCGCGTGACGGGCAGAAGGTTCGCGGCGGGTTCTGGGTCCGGTTCGGCTTGCGCAACATGGGCGTGACGCACGCCGGCGACGAGTACCAGAACGCCGGCCATCATCATTTGCTGGTTGACGTCAAGGATCCCATCGATCCCAAGGAGCCAATCCCGCAGGACAAGTCGCATCTGCACTTCGGGGCCGGGCAGACCGAAACCCTGCTCGAACTTCCCCCCGGGACGCACACGCTGCAACTGGTGCTGGGCGACGCAAAGCACTACCCGTTCGAGCCGCCTGTCGTATCGGAGAAGATCACCATACGTGTCAGGCAGCCGGTCGAGCGCGGGAGATGATCACCGCAGGCTGGCGTTGAACTTGTCCAGCGCCGCCGAGCCCGGGCACAGCGTATCCGCTTCCAGCGTATTGAGCGGCGTCTCGACCGTGTTGAGATGCGCGTGCAGGTCTTCCGCATCGGGATCGACGTAGAGCAGACCGGTGACGATCTGGCCCTTGGCGGCGTGCTTCTGCAGGAAGGTCTGGGCGCCGAGCCGGTCGTGCGGGTCGTAATCCGCGTCGATCTTGCGCAGCGCGATCTTGCTGCCGTCGTGCTGCTCGACCACCTGCACCGTTCCCGGCGCGTAATCGACGGCGATGGGATCGCGGCCGACCAGCACGTCGAGCCGGTTCACGGCGTCATTGTGCTCGCGCACATAGTCGAAGCTCTTGGTCGAGCCGGCGTGGTTGTTGAAGGCGATGCAGGGGCTGATGACGTCGATGAAGGACGCGCCCTTGTGGCGGATCGCGGCGGCGATCAGCGGCACCAGCTGGGTCTTGTCGCCGGAGAACGAGCGCGCGACGAAGGTGGCCCCGAGCTGCAGCGCAATCGCGACGAGGTCGATCGCGTTGTCGGTGTTGGTGACGCCTTTCTTGGACTTCGAGCCGCGGTCGGCGGTCGCCGAGAACTGGCCCTTGGTCAGGCCATAGACGCCGTTGTTCTCGACGATATAGGTCATGTTGACGCCGCGGCGGATCGAATGCGCGAACTGGCCGAAGCCGATCGAGGCGGAATCGCCGTCGCCGGAGACGCCGAGATAGATCAGATCGCGGTTGGCGAGGTTGGCGCCGGTCAGCACGCTGGGCATGCGGCCGTGCACGGAGTTGAAGCCGTGCGAATTGCCGAGGAAATAGTCCGGCGTCTTCGACGAGCAGCCGATGCCCGAAATCTTCGCGACCCGGTGCGGTTCGATCGAGAGCTCGTAGCAGGCCTCGATGATCGAGGCCGTGATCGAGTCGTGGCCGCAGCCGGCGCACAGCGTCGAGATCTTGCCCTCGTAGTCGCGGTGCGTGTAGCCGAGCTCGTTCTTCTTCAGGCCCGGATGATGGAATTTCGGCTTGGCAATATAGGTCATCAAATCACCTGCAGATTCTGGCCCGTCATGGCCGGGCTCGTCCCGGCCATCCACGTCTTGGCGGCAGGGAAAAATGGCGTGGATGCCCGGGTCAAGCCCGGGCATGACGGAGGAGAGAGCAATGCGCAAATCATGACACGGCCTTGCGGAGCGGGGTCACCTTGAGGTGATCCTGGTGGTCGCCAATGGCTTTTGCGATGAAACGGGCGGTGATCGGGGTGCCGTCATAATGCACGATCGGCACGAGGCGCACCGGGTCGATGCCGTTCTCGTTGACGATGAGCTGGCGGAGCTGGGCGTCGCGGTTCTGTTCGACCACGTAGACGAAGTCGTGCTCGGCGAGGAAGCTCGCCACGCTCGAGTGGAACGGGAAGGCGCGGATGCGCAGGCGGTCGAGCTGATGTCCGCGCGCTTCCAGCAGGCCGATCGCCTCGTCCATCGCGGGCGAGGTCGAGCCGAAATAGATCATGCCATATTTGGTCGGCCGTTCCGCGTTGGCCTGGAGTGGGCGCGGGACCAGGTCCTGCGCGGTCTCGAACTTGCGCACCAGACGCTGCATGTTGTCGGCATAGACCGAGCCTTCCTCGGAGTAGCGCGCATAGCGGTCGCGCGAGGTGCCGCGGGTGAAATAGGAGCCCTTCGTCGGATGCGTGCCGGGATAGGTGCGGTAGGGAATGCCATCGCCGTCGACGTCGAGATAGCGGCCGAAGTCGCGGCCTTCCTCCAGCATCTCCGTGGTCATCACCTTGCCGCGGTCATACTGTTTCGCGTCGTCCCACTTCAGCGGGCGGCAGAGACGGTGGTTCATCCCGATGTCGAGGTCGAGCATCAGGAAAATCGTGGTCTGGAGCCGTTCGGCAAGATCGAATGCGGCCGCCGCGAATTCGAAGGCCTCGGCCGGATCTTCCGGGAACAACAGCACATGCTTGGTGTCGCCATGCGAAGCATAGGCGCAGGCGATGATGTCGCATTGCTGGGTGCGGGTCGGCATGCCGGTCGAGGGACCGGCGCGCTGGATGTTCATGATCACGGCCGGGATCTCCGCGAAATAGGAGAGGCCGATGAACTCGGTCATCAAGGAAATGCCGGGGCCGGAGGTCGCGGTGAAGGCGCGGGCGCCGTTCCAGGAGGCGCCAATGACGATACCGATCGAAGCCAGCTCGTCCTCGCCCTGCACGATGGCGTATTTCGCCTTGCCCGTTTCAGGGTCGTGCCGGTACTTCTTGCAGTGGGCGGTGAAAGCCTCCGCCACCGACGAGGACGGCGTGATCGGATACCAGGCGCACACGGTGGCGCCGCCATAGACCGCGCCGAGCGCGGCGGCGCTGTTGCCCTCGATGAAGATGCGGTCGCCGACCTTGTCGGTTTTCTTCACCCGCAGCCCGATCGGGCATTTCAGGTTCTGTAGCGCCCAGTCGCGGCCGAGATGCAGCGCATGAACGTTGGAGGAGAGCAGCTTCTCCTTGCCCTTGTACTGCTCGCCGATCAGCTGCTCGATCAGCTTCGGGTCCATGTCGAGCAGCGCCGAGAGGCTGCCCAGATAGATGATGTTCTTGAACAGCTGGCGCTGGCGCGGATCGGTGTAGGTCGAGTTGGTGATCGCGGTGAGCGGCACGCCGATCACGGTGATGTCGTCGCGGAATTTGGTCGACGGCATCGGCTTGGTGGAATCGTAGAACAGATAGCCGCCGGGCTCGATGCCGGCGACGTCCTTGTCCCAGGTCTGCGGATTCATCGCCACCATCATGTCGACGCCGCCACGGGCGCCGAGATGGCCGTCTTCCGTCACCCGCACTTCGTACCAGGTCGGCAGGCCCTGGATGTTGGAGGGGAAGATGTTGCGGGGGGAGACCGGCACGCCGTGGCGCAGGATCGCGCGCGCGAACATCTCGTTGGCGCTGGCCGAGCCCGAGCCGTTGACGTTGGCGAAACGGACGACGAAGTCGTTTACGCTGCTGAGCGGCTTTTTGTCGGACATGTCGAACCTGCGTGGGTCATCTCGATGAAATATTTCTGCATGTCCCAGGCTCCGGTGGGACAACGCTCCGCGCACAGCCCGCAATGCAGGCAGACGTCCTCGTCCTTGACCATCACGCGCCCGGTCTTGAGGTCACTGGAGACGTAGAGGTCCTGGTCCGGATGCGGCGAGGGCGCCTTCAGGCGATGGCGCAGGTCGCTTTCCTCGCCATTGTCAGTGAAGGTGATGCAGTCCATCGGGCAGATGTCGGCGCAGGCGTCGCACTCGATGCAGAGCGAGGTCGAGAACACGGTCTGGACGTCGCAGTTCAGGCAGCGCTCGGCTTCGCCCAGCGCCAGCTTGACGTCGTAGCCGAGCTCGACCTCGGTGCGGATGTCCTTCAGCGCGATCACCTTGTCGCGATGCGGCACCTTGAAGCGCTTGTCGTTGGAGATGTCGTTGTCATAGCTCCATTCGTGGATGCCCATCTTCTGCGAGGAGATTTGCACCTCCGGCAGCGGCCGTTCGGTGATGTCGTCGCCCGAGAGCATCTTGTGGATCGACAGCGCGGCATCATGGCCCTGCGCCACGGCCCAGATGATGTTCTTCGGGCCGAACGCGGCGTCGCCGCCGAAGAACACTTTCGGATTGGTCGAGACGAAGGTCTTCGGATCGACCTTGGGCATGTGCCATTTGTCGAACTCGATGCCGCAATCCTGCTCGATCCAGGGGAAGGCGTTCTCCTGGCCGACCGCGACCAGCACGTCGTCGCAGGGAATGGTCTGATCGGGGTCGCCCGAAGGCACCAGATTGCGGCGGCCTTTGGCGTCGTATTCGGCTTTGACGTGCTGGAAGGTGACGCCGATGAGCTTGCCGGCGACATGCTTGAATGCCACCGGGACCATGTAGTTGAGGATCGGGATGTCCTCGTGGATCGCGTCTTCCTTCTCCCAGGGCGAGGCCTTCATCTCCTCGAAGCCGGAGCGCACAATGACTTTCACGTCTGTGCCGCCGAGGCGGCGCGCGGTGCGGCAGCAATCCATCGCGGTGTTGCCGCCGCCGAGCACGATCACGCGTTTGCCGATCTTGTCGGTGTGGCCGAACGACACCGAGGACAGCCAATCGATGCCGATATGGATGTTGGCGGCAGCTTCCTTCCGGCCGCGAACATCGAGCTCGCGTCCGCGCGGTGCGCCGGAGCCGACGAAGATCGCGTCATATTTCTCCGCGAGCAGCGCCTTCATGCTCTCGATGCGATGGCCGCCTTTGAACTCGACGCCGAGACCCAGGATGTAGCCGGTCTCCTCGTCGATGACCGAATTGGGCAGGCGGAATTTCGGGATTTGCGTGCGCATCATGCCGCCGGCTTCCGGATCGCCGTCGAACACGGTGCAGTGATAGCCGAGCGGGGCAAGGTCGCGCGCCACCGTCAGCGAGGCGGGGCCACCGCCGACGAACGCAACGCGCTTGCCGTTCTTCGGCGAGGGGCGCGGCAGGCGCTGCCTGATGTCGTCCTTGAAATCGGCGGCGACGCGCTTGAGGCGGCAGATCGCCACCGGCGTCTCCTCGACGCGTCCGCGACGGCACGCCGGCTCGCATGGACGATCACAGGTGCGTCCCAGAATTCCCGGGAACACGTTCGATTTCCAATTGATCATGTAGGCGTCGCTGTAGCGGCCTTGTGCGATCAGTCGGATGTATTCGGGAACCGGGGTGTGTGCAGGACAGGCCCACTGGCAATCGACCACTTTGTGAAAGTAGTCGGGGGCCGCGATGTCGGTCGGTTTCATTCCTACCCTGTCCGCACAGGCCCAAAGACCCGGCGGCCTTTTCTTGAGCTTGGCGAACGCTAATGCGCGTCGATCTGGTTTATGAATGACGTCATTGGGTTAGCTTATTAGAACCGTTCCGAAGTACAACGACAAATTTGCGCGATCACCTGCTTTCATAGGTGCTGCGCGCGCTCAGCATTAACGGCCGCACGCAAGATGCGTGCGGTGCAATATGTTGCGTTGCGGATGGCCGCTAGCCGGACGCGATATCGCTCTTCGCGAGATCCCACATCAGGCTGTAAGTGCCGACGGAGACGGGAAGCGGGAAGGGCGATGCGGCGGGGCCGGTGAAGCGTTCGGCAATGACAGCGGAGACCGCGCCGACATGCGTGCCGTCGATCAGCACGAACCAGTCGCGCGCGCCCTCACTGCGCTCCGCTGGAATGTCTGCGGTCGCGCCCGACAATTCCGGCTCGCTTTCGAGCAGATGCATCGAGATGATGCCTTCGCGCTCCCCGGGCGTCAGCTTTTCGTGCAGTGCATCACGCCATGTCCCGGCATTGTCGGCGCTCGGCCGCAGCCGCACCAGCCCGAGTGCTGCGCCGCGACCGGTGCCCTTGCTGATGGTGATGCGCGCGACCACGCGCAGCATGTTCTTGAAAAGGGCCATGGTCCGCCGCGACCATTCGGTCTGGTTGGCGAGGCGGGCCCGGTAGGCGGGACTGTCGAGCACGTCGAGCGTTGCGGTCGAGTACAGCGAGAGATATTTGGGGTTGGCGGCATGCGCGACATAGCGCCGCGCCTCCAGGAAACCCTCGATCGCGACGCGCTCTTCCAGATGCTCGCGATCGTACCAGCGGTTGAAATCGGCTTCGTCCGCTGCGTCGATATTCATCGACGTCAGCAGCATGCCTGTCCCGGCGAGCGGCATTGTTCTTGTCCTTCCCATTCAGACCCTCATGGCGAGGAGCCACGAAGTGGCGTCTCGAACCATGAAGGCCCCGCTGCTACATCTCGGCCCCCATCCTTCGAGACGCGCTCCCTTTGGAGCGCTCCTCAGGATGAGGAGATCGATCTAGCGCGCGGCTTTCGACGCGAGATCGGCGATCGACTTCATGACCGCGTCCCGCACGCCGGCATCATAGAGCGAATGTCCGGCTTCTTCCACGATCCGAATCTCGGAACCCGGCCAAACTTTCGCAAGCCGCTCGGATGTCTCAGGAGGGCACAACAGATCGTAGCGGCCCTGCACGATGATGCCGGGAATGCCGGCGAGCTTGCCCGCGTTCCGCAACAGCTGGTTGTCCGTCAAGAAGCTGTCGTGGACGAAATAATGCGCTTCCATGAACGGCGTCGCGGGCAGCGTGCGCCACACGTTCAGCGATGCGAGGTCCAGCCGCGTCTTGGCTGCCTTGTGCTCAGACAAGACGCGCTCGGTGTCGTGCCAGGCCCGCGCGGCGGGGCCATGCGCGGCCGGATCGGCATCGAGGATGCGGCGCCAATAGGCGTCCACCGGGTGTGCGCGCTCATCGGGCGGCAGCACGCTGAGAAAATCCTCGTAGAGCGCCGGATAGAATTGCGACAGGCGCGATGTGAAAGCGGTTTCGACCTCGGCGCGGGTGCCCAGGAAGGTTGCGCGGAGCGCAATGCCGGAGACGCGTTCGGGATGGGCCTCGGCATAAGCCAATGCCAGCGTCGCGCCCCAGGAGCCGCCGACCACCATCCAGCGGTCGAAGCCGAATTTCTCGCGGATCTTCTCAATGTCCGCGATCAGATGCGCCGTCGTGTTGTTTTCGCGCGATCCCTTGGGCCGGCTGCGGCCGCAGCCGCGCTGGTCGAACAGCACCGCGCAGAAGCGTTCGGGATCGAACAGCTTGCGATGGTCGGGTTGGCAGCCGCTGCCGGGCCCGCCGTGCAGATAAATGGCGGGGATGCCATCGTTGCGGCCGACGCTCTCGACATAGAGCTCGTGACCGTCGCCGACATCGAGCATGTCGGAGGTCAGCGGCGCAAAGGGATCGGCACGTTTGGCGGCTGTGCCTGCGTCGGCGTCAGGCATCATTCCCGGATTCCAGAGTGCCGCCGGCGAAATTGCGATAGAGGAAGCGGTTGGTCTCGCCCTCGGCCTCGCGCTCGGCCTGCTTGAAGATGGTCTCGTGCAGCGGCGACAGCGCGCAGGCCGGATCGGTGTTGGCGGCGTCGCCCGTCAGCGCAAAGGCCTGGCAGCGGCAGCCGCCGAAATCGATCTCGCGGAATTCGCAGGACTTGCACGGCTCCTTCATCCAGCCGGTGCCGCGATAGCGGTTGAAGGCGTCGGAGTTCTGCCAGATCCAGGCGATCGAATGGTTGGAGCGCACGGACTCGAACTCGAGCCCGGTGATGCTCTCGGCGGCGTGGCACGGCAGCACCTTGCCGGCGGGCGAGATGTTGAAGAACTGCCGGCCCCAGCCGCCCATGCACTTCTTCGGCCGTAGCGCGTAATAGTCCGGTACCACGTAGTCGATGGCGAGCGTGCCCTTCAGCCGCTCGCGCGCCTCCTCGACGATGCGGGTGCATTCGTCGAGCTGCGCGACCGTCGGCATCAGCGCGGCGCGGTTCTTCAGCGCCCAGCCGTAATATTGGACATTGGCGACCTCGAGCCGGTCGGCATCGAGATCAATCGACATCTGGATGATGTCGGGGAGCTGATGCAGGTTCTGCCGGTGCATCACCGCGTTCACGGTGAGCGGCAGATCGAGCTCGCGCGTCCATTTCGCCACTTCGAGCTTCTTGCGGTGCCCGTTTTTATAGCCGGCGACGCGGTCGGCGAGACCTTCTTCAACGCCCTGGAAACTGATCTGCACGTGACAGAGCCCAGCATCGGCCAGCTCGCTCAGCCGCTCGCGCGTCAGCAGCACGGCCGAGGTGATCAAATTGGTGTAGAGGCCGGCGTCGCTGGCATGCTTGACCAGCTCGACGAGGTCCTTCCGCGCCGTCGGCTCGCCGCCGGAGAAATGCACCTGGAGCACGCCGATCTCGGCGAGCTCGCTCAGCACCTTCTTCCATTCGTCGGTGGTCAGCTCCTTGCCGGAGCGGTCGAGCTCGACGGGATTGGAGCAATAGGGGCATTGCAGCGGGCAGCGATGCGTGATCTCGAGCAGCACGGCGAGCGGAATGCCGAACGTCTCCGCAGTCGAGCGGCTCTTCTCCAGCACCGCGAGACTGTCGCTGGCGTCAGGCGGGACGGTCGGGAGCACATCGCTCATGACGTCTTCTCCCGGGCCTCGGTGAGGAAGCCCTTGTCGGCGAGATCCTGGAGCATGACGATGACGTCGGCCAGGATCGCCTCGCGCGGCGCGGCGTATTTCGCGGCCAGCTGGTCCGCGACGTCGCCGACATTGCGCTCGCCGTCGCAGAGCTGCAAGACCTCGACCGCGATCTCGTCGGGCGCCAGCACCCGTTCCGGCGCCAGGATCACCCAGACCTTGCGCGTCTCGTCATATTTCAGCTTGGCATGTCGCGGCAGCACCGGGCGGCTTGCCTCGCTGACGCTGATGTTCCGCGGCCCGGCCATTGCGCTTGTCCCTCAGCTCGCTTTGGGCACGAAGGCGCCCGGCGGAATGTGGCCCTCGACATAGGCGTGCTGGAGCGCGTCCAGCTGCACCCACAGCACGTTGGTCTTGAAGATCAGCGCGTTGCAGACGGAGGCGCGCTGCTCCGGCGTCGTGGCATGCGCCTTGACGTAGTCGAGCGCGAAGCCGGCATCGCGCGGCGCCTGCGCCAGCCGCCGCTTGAAGTAGCTCATGATATCAGGATTGACGAAGTCGTAGTGCTCCAGCATGCCGGAGATGCGCTCCTCGTGCAGGTTCGGCGCGAACAATTCGGTGAGCGAGGACGCGATCGCCTCCAGCGGGCTCTTCTCGCGGCAGTAATGGACATAGGCTTCGACCGCGAAGCGCGTCGCCGGCAAGATACCTTCGGTCGATTCCACATAGGCCGTGTCGAGACCGAGGCCTTCGGTCAGCTTCAGCCAGCGCTCGATGCCGCCCTCGGAGCCGACGTCGCCGTCATGGTCCTCGATGCGGTGGCGCCATTCCAGCCGCGTGGCGCGGTCGCGGAAGCGCGAGATCACCACGGCGTCCTTGATCGGGATTGTGCTCTGGTAATAGTAGCGGTTCAGCGCCCAGGCCTGCACTTGGCCCTTGTTGAGCTTGCCGCCGTGCAGCAGCTTATGAAACGGGTGCAGGCTGTGATAGCGCGTCGCCCCGATATGGCGCAGCGTCGCCTCAAGCTCCTCGGCCGAGTTGAGCCTGATGTCCTTGCCGATCGAGAGCGCGGTTATTCCAGTCAGTGACGCGGCATTCACAGCACGATCTCCGTTCCGTCGGCGGGTATCCGCCAGCCCGCGGCCTCAAGCGCTTTGCGCTCGGGCGTATCGGGCAGCAGCGCCGGATTCGAGTTATTGATATGCAGAAACATCTTCCTGTCGAGAGTGAGGTCGGCGAGGCGCGCGATCGCGCCATCGTGACCGGACATCGCGACATGGCCCATGCTCTTGCCGGTCTTGTGGCCGAGCCCGGCCTTGATCATCTCGTCATCCTGCCAGACCGTGCCGTCAAAGAACACCAGCGCGGCGCCGTCGATCTCGGCCTTGAGCGCATCGGTCACCTCGGCGCAGGCGGCGATGAAGTAGAAGCACTTGCCGGTTGATTTGTCCGTGATCTTGAGCCCCAGCGTATCGCCGTCGCCGGTCTCGCCGCCGGGATGCGCCTTGCCTTCCAGATACCACGCCGACTTGCCCGGTACCGCGAAGGGCAGCACCTCTATCCCCGCGCGCGTGCCATCAGGCAGCCGCGGCTCGAACGGCTCGTGGATGGAAATCGGCTGGCGCTGTACGTTCTTCTCGTTCAGCACGTTGAAGATGCTGTTGCTCTTCAGGATCGCCAGCACCTTCTGATGCGCATAGACCGTGAAGGGCGAGCCCTCGCGCATCGACAGCAGGCCCGCGACCGCATCCACCTCGCTGTTGGTCAGGATCACGCCTGCAACAGGCGTATGGCGCAGCGCGCTGGCCTTGGGATGCAGTTGCGGCGTGGCGTTCAATTGCTGGCGAAGGTCGGGGGAAGCGTTGATCAGGAACCAGTGCTCGCCGTCGCCGCTGAACGCGACCGAGGCCTGGGTTCTCTGAAGCTCCTGGCCGTTTTGACGGGCCGCCCGGCAGCCCTCACACCCGCAATTCCATTGCGGGACTCCGCCGCCGGCCCCGGCGCCCAGGACGACGACGCGAAGCATAATACGTCTCCTGGAGGGAACGTCGCGAGGTGGATCTCAGGCCGACACGGATGCCGACAAAGTTCACGACTTCCGGAAACCTATCGTGACCGAAAGATCCACCTGCGCAGAAACCACCAACCGCTTACTTGCGGGTGGCGCTCACATACATGTTGATTTCCATGCCACAGGGCACTTCGACGATCTTCGGGGCTTTCCAGGCCATTTGGCTCTCCATTTCACGAATTCGGACGTATCCGCCCGATGGTTAAAGTAATGCGAGCGGAAAACTTCGCTAGTGAAATCTTCCCGAGAAAGCCATGTTGCGCCGCGAAAATGATGGTGGAACATCACTTCCCGTGACGCTGCCTTGCGTATGGCGCATTCGGTCGCGAACCCTGTCCTGATAAAGCAGTTGTGAGTGCAGTGCAGCTTTCAATCCGGTACAGGCCTCCCAATTTGGACCCTCGTGATGCCCAGATACTTCTTCAACACCCGCATCGGCGACGAATTGATCGTGGATCCCGACGGAGAGGACCTGCGTAACCCCGATCGCGCCTGGGAGGTCGCCCGCCAGATGATCCTGGAGGTGGTGAAGTCGGAGGGCGCCCAGCCGGCGCTGATGGAGGCCGTCATCGAGGTGACCGACGACGACGGGGAGATCGTGCTCGAATTCCCCTTCACCGAGGCCCTGCTGGACATGCCGGACGAGTCCGCGACCAGGCATTGAGGCCCCCGCGCTCTTTCCCCCGTCATTGCGAGGAGCCCTTGCGACGAAGCAATCCAGACTGTCTCCGCGGAGGGATTCTGGATTGCTTCGCTTCCGCCGTCGCTCTTCGAGCTATGGCGGACAAGTCGCTCGCAATGGCGGGAAATGAGGCACTATCCGGCGCCAAACCCGCTCTTCCTCCGCGCGAAATCCGCATGGCTTTGCCGCGTTCCCGGCGCTAAAAGACGCCGGTTAAACGGAGCAAGCCATGCAAGATCTCTGGCGCCTGTCGGCCGCCGACCTCGCCACCCTCGTCAAATCCAAAAAGGTCTCCGCCAGGGAGGCGGCCAAGGCCGGATTGGCCCGCCTGGACGCCGTCAATCCCCAGCTGAACGCGGTGATCGACCACCGGCCGGAGGATGTGCTCAAGCAGGCTGACGCCGTCGATGCCGCCATCGCCCAGGGAGAAGATCCCGGTGTGCTCGCCGGCGTGCCCGTCACCATCAAGGCCAATGTCGACCAGGAAGGCTTTGCCACCACCAACGGCCTGAAACTCCAGCGCGACCTGATCGCGCGCGAGGACAATCCGGTGGTGGCCAATTTCCGGAAAGCGGGCGCCATTCTCCTTGGCCGCACCAATTGCCCGGCCTTCTCCTATCGCTGGTTCACCACCAATCTGGTCCATGGCGACACCAAGAACCCCCGCGATGCCTCGCTGACGCCGGGCGGCTCGTCCGGTGGTGCCGGCTCGGCGGTCGCGGCCGGCATCGGCCATATCGCCCACGGCACTGATATCGCCGGCTCGATCCGCTATCCCGCCTATGCCTGCGGCGTCCACGGCCTGCGCCCGACCTTGGGCCGCATCCCAGCCTTCAACCCGGCGCTGCCGGAGCGTCCGATCGGGCCGCAGATCATGGCCGTGTCGGGCCCGCTGGCGCGCACCATCAACGATCTCAGGATCTCGCTCGAAGCCATGTCAGCCCGCGACATCCGCGACCCCTGGTTCGTGCCGGTCCCACTGCAGGGCCCCGCGCGGCCGAAGCGCGCCGCGCTCTGCCTCAATCCGGACGGCCTTGCGACCAAACCGGAGGTGAAGGCGGCGGTGACTGACGCCGGCAAGCGGCTGGAGCGCGCCGGCTGGACTGTCGAGGTCATCGAGAACACGCCGCCGATGCGCGAGGCGGTCGAGTGGCAGAGAAAACTCTGGCTTGGCGATGGCTACGAGGCGCAGCTGGACATGGCTGAGCGCGAAGGCGATCCCGGTGCGCTGGCCTGCCTGCGCGGCAATCGCGCCAAGGTTACGCCGATGGACCAGGCGGACTACGCCAAGGCGCTCACGCGACGCGCGACGCTGACCCGCGACTGGATGCTGTTCTTCGAGAAATATGCCGTGGTGCTCACGCCGGTGTCCGGCGAGTTGCCGTTCCCGGATCATCTCGACCGCAAGGACAGTGAGTCCTTCGAGCGCGTCTGGGAGGCGCAGATGCCGCAAATCGCGACCCCGTTCATGGGACTGCCGGGCCTCGTGGTCTCCACCGGTCTGGTCGGCAAGGCGCCTGTCGGCGTGCACATCGTGTCCGGCCGCTATCGCGAGGATCTGTGTCTGCTCGCAGGCGAAGCGATCGAGGCGGGCGGCGTGCCGCCGTCGCCGATCGATCCCGTGGGTTAGCGATGTCTGTGATCTACGACTTCAAGGCCAACTCGCTTCTCGGCGAGGAGGTGCCCATGCGCCGTTTCGAAGGGCAGGTGCTCTTGATCGTCAACACCGCGAGCAAATGCGGCTTCACGCCGCAATATCGCGGGCTGGAGGATCTCTATCGCGACCTCTCGCCGCGCGGCTTCTCGGTGCTCGGCTTTCCCTGCAATCAGTTCGGCGCACAGGAGCCGGGCCAGGCGAGCGAGATCCAGTCCTTCTGCTCGACCAACTACGATGTCACCTTTCCTCTGTTCGAGAAGATCGACGTCAACGGCGCCCACGCGCACCCTCTGTACGAGTACCTGAAACGCCAGCAATCCGGCCTGCTGGGCGCCTCCATCAAATGGAATTTCACCAAGTTCCTGGTGGACCGTGCCGGCAAGGTGATCGCGCGCTACGCGCCGACCGCCCGTCCCGAAGGATTGCGGCAGCAAATCGAGACCCTGTTATGAGCGAGACAATCATGAGCGACGAATTTCCGGACCGCCTGTCGGTCGACCCGAACAGCCCCTATTACAACGCGGATATTCTCTCGCGCGACGTCGGCATCCGCTTCAAGGGTGTCGAGAAGACCAATGTCGAGGAGTACTGCATCAGCGAAGGCTGGGTCCGCGTCACCGCCGGCAACGCCAAGGACCGCTACGGCAACCCGCTGACCATCAAGGTGCATGGTCCGGTCGAGCCGTATTTTAGGGATAAGAAATAGTTTGAGTTGAGCGCGCGCCGCGAGGTGCGCCGTCATGCCCGGGCTTGTCCCGGGCATCCACGTTCTTCGAGGCGGCCGAGACGTGGATGGCCGGGTCAAGCCCGGCCATGACGAGACGAGAGAGCCCGCGAGAAAGACAACCCATGTCCGTCCGCATCGTTGACGTCCGCGAGATCACGAAGCCGATCTCATCGCCGATCCGCAACGCCTATATCGACTTCACCAAGATGACGACGAGCCTCGTCGCCGTCGTCACTGACGTCGTCCGCGACGGCAAGCGCGTCGTCGGATACGGCTTCAACTCCAACGGCCGCTACGGGCAGGGCGGCCTGATCCGCGAGCGCTTTGCCCCGCGCATCCTGGAGGCCGATCCGAAGTCGCTGCTGAATGCGGCCGCTGACAGTCTCGACCCCGACAAGGTCTGGGCCGCGATGATGACCAACGAGAAGCCGGGCGGCCATGGCGAGCGCTCGGTCGCGGTCGGCACCATCGACATGGCGGTGTGGGACGCGGTGGCGAAGATCGCAGGCAAGCCGCTGTTCCGCCTGCTCGCCGAACGTCACGGCGTGAAAGCAAATCCGCGCGTGTTCGTCTACGCCGCCGGCGGCTATTATTATCCCGGCAAGGATCTCTTGATGCTGCGCGGCGAGATGCGCGGCTATCTCGATCGCGGCTACAACGTCGTGAAGATGAAGATCGGCGGCGCGTCGATTGAGGATGACCGCACCCGCATCGAGGCGGTGCTGAAGGAGATCGGTAAGGACGCGCAGCTCGCAGTCGATGCCAATGGCCGCTTCGATCTCGAGACCGGCATCGCCTACGCCAAGATGCTGCGGGACTACCCGCTGTTCTGGTACGAGGAAGTCGGCGATCCCCTCGACTACGCGCTGCAGGCCGCGCTCGCCGAATTCTATCCGGGCCCGATGGCGACAGGCGAAAACCTGTTCAGCCACCAGGACGCGCGCAATCTCATCCGCTACGGCGGCATGCGCCCGGATCGCGACTGGCTGCAATTCGACTGCGCACTGTCCTATGGCCTCTGCGAATACCAGCGCACGCTAGAGGTCCTGAAAACCTACGGCTGGTCGCCGAGCCGCTGCATCCCGCACGGCGGCCACCAGATGTCCCTCAACATCGCAGCCGGCCTCGGCCTCGGCGGCAACGAGAGCTACCCCGACCTGTTCCAGCCCTACGGCGGCTTCCCGGATGGTGTGCGCGTCGAGAACGGCCACATCACCATGCCCGACCTGCCGGGCATCGGCTTCGAAGGCAAGTCGGATCTCTACAAGGAAATGAAGGCGCTGGCGGAGTAGCCCGACTGCTACACCACACTCCGTCATTGCGAGCGCAGCGAAGCAATCCAGAATCTCTCCACGGAGCCAGTCTGGATTGCTTCGTCGCAAGGGCTCCTCGCAATGACGGCGTGGCGAAAGCCTGCGCTTTTTTATTGCCCTTATCGCAGGCGTTCCTCGCCATCATCTTTTGGTTGTGCTATCATGAAAGCTCTCCTCAGCTGAGCACGATCATGAAGCAGCCTTGCGTTTACATGTTCGCCAACCGTCGCAATGGAACGATCTACACAGGCGTAACTTCCAATCCGCCGCGCCGTGCGTTCGAGCATCGCGAGGGGTTGGTGAAGGGCTTCTCGTCGAAGTACGGTTGCAAGCTGCTCGTCTGGTACGAGCTGCATGCGACAATGACCGATGCGATCGCACGCGAGAAGCAGATCAAGGGCGGTAGCCGGGAAAAGGCGCCAATCCGGACTGGATGGATTTGTACGAGACGCTGATCTGACCTTGAGCCCAAGTCCCCGGATGCGCACTCCGTCATTGCGAGCGCAGCGAAGCAATCCAGGCTGCCACCGCCGAGGGATTCTGGATTGCTTCGCTGCGCTCGCAATGACGGTGGAGAAAGTCTGCCATCCCTGACGACAGGGGTACCCTCACACCCGCTGCAGCAGCGGCCGCAGCGTGCGGATGTCCGTCACAGCCTCAATCCCATACACCGCCTTGATCAACTGCTCCGCCTTCTCCGCCCCCACCACCGGCACAATCAGATCGCGCGCCTTGTCGATGACCTCGTCGCGCGTCATCGGGTTGCGCGGCGTGCCGCGCACGGCGGTGACGCGCTCGGAGAGGCGGCTTCCATCAGTGAGCTCGATCTCGACGATGGCGACGCGCACCGGCAATAGTTTGGCCAGCTCCTCGTCGCGCACCAGATTCACCTTGGCGCGCTCCTTCAAAACCGCCGCGTCCTGCATGCGCGGCTTGTCATGTGCGGCGTGGAACGAGGCGGTCTTGTCGAGCAGCATCACGGCGACCATGTGCTGGAGACAGATGTCGGGGATGTCGCGGTTGTCCACGACCTCGGCGACCGACGGCGCAAGACGTACGGTGACGCGCTTGACCTCTCCGGCCTCGAACGCCTGCTTGCTGCGGATGGCGTAGACCGCATCGAGCGGTCCCTGGATCGGTGAACCCACCGTCCATTTCTTGATGTCGGTGCCTGCGATCTCGTAACGCTCGCCAAGCTTCTCCACGAGTTTGCCGGTCGCAGCCTTCGGCGCATAGGCCAGGAAGTAATTGTCTGGCCCTGAGAACACGTCGTCGACGCCGTTCCAGTCCGAACGCACCAGCAGTGCCGACGTCACGCCGTTGCGGGCCGGCATGCCGGCGAACACAAACCCTTTCTCGATATGGTCGACGTCGCGCCGCCACACGATGAAGCCGGAGGATTGCTGCGCGGCATAGTCGAGCACCCAGCGCATCCGGCGCGCGTCGAAGCCGGCGACGCTAGCCGCCGCAGCGGAAGCGCAGAACGTGCCGGAAATGCTGTGCGTGCTCAGCACGCTTTCATAGCTGAAATCGGCCCCGCCCATCGCCATCACCACGCGCGTGCCGACGTCATAGCCGAGCGTCACCGCACGCAGAAAATGGGCGCCGTCGATTCCGAGGTGTTCGCCGAGCGCAAGTGCCGCGGGAACAGTCGAACTGCCGGGATGCGAGCGCGACGGGCTGTGCGAATCGTCGGTCTCGTCGGCATGCGCCATGACGCCGTTGGCAAGCGCAGCCTCGACTGGCGACGCGGTGAGCGATGTGCCGGCAATGGTCGATGTCCCCTGCGCAGCATTGGCGCGAATGTAGCGCTGCGCCGCCTGACCGGGCGGCAGCTCCGATCCTGATATCATCGACGCCAGCGTGTCGAGGATGTGGTGCTTTGCTTGTTCGACGACTTCGGGCGGCAGCGCGCGGGTTTTCGCAGCGCTCATGTAGTCGCACAGCGCCGTCATTTCTGGCCCGGAGCCAGATCCCTCCGCGAAACTGCGTGCGGGCGAAAGCGAGAGGCTGGTTGCCGCTGCGGCGGTTAGCCTGAGAAAGTCGCGTCGTTTCATGGTGTCCCGTCTTTGGTGCAGGAGTTCGATGAAACGGATAGCGCTTATGACAGGCGGATGTCCAGCCGGCGGCGCATCCACAATCCCGCTGTCATGCCCCGCGAAGGCGGGGCATCCAGTACGCCGCGGCGAATGTGGTTAGGGCGAGCTCTTCAACGCCGGCCTCTGGAATACTGGATCGTCCGCCTTCGCGGACGATGACACCGTCTCTGGAGCGACATCTCGGTGCTTACGACAGCCGCATATCCAGCAGCCTGCGCCCCTCGCCCTTCAGCAGCTTCTTCACCGCGCTCGACGCCACGACCTCGCCGTCATTGGCGTAGGCTTCGTGGTTCTTCTCGATGTCGTCGAGGCGATAGAGGTAGTTGACCATCACGCCGGCGGACTCGCGCGCGCCTTTCGGCGAGAGGTCGCCGAGCCAGTTGATGCGCTCGAGCCGTGCGCCGTTGCCGAGGTGGAAGCGGGCGACGGAATCGATCAGCTTGCCCTTCGGCGTGCGCGCCTTCAGGAAGTAATAGGCCGCGAGCGGCTCGATCACGGTGCGGAGCAGCGTCGTCGTCTCGGGGTTCTCGAACCATTTGGGATCGTCGAGGCGCTTCAGGATCTCGCGGTCTTCGTCCGACAGCGGCAAGTCCTTGTCCTGCTTCACCCATTGCATGAAGCCCGGCACCGGCGACAGCGTCACGAAGGTGTCGAGTTTTGGCGTCTCGCGGCGCAACTCTTCCACCACCTGCTTGATCAGGAAGCTGCCGAAGGAGATGCCGCCAAGCCCGCGCTGGGTGTTGGAGATCGAATAGAACACCGCGGTGCGCGCGCGCTCGATCGGCAGATGTTGACGGTCGACCGCCAGCAGCGGCGCGATCGCACCGGGGATCGTCTCGGTCAGCGCGACCTCGACGAAGATCAGCGGCTCGTCGACCATGGCGGGATGGAAGAAGGCGTAGCAGCGCCGGTCGACCGGATCGATGCGGCGGCGCAAATCGTCCCAGTCGCTGATCTCGTGCACGGCTTCGTAACGGATGATCTTTTCGAGGATGTTGGCCGGGGTCGACCAGTCAATCCGGCGCAGCACGAGAAACCCCCTGTTGAACCACGACGAGAGAAGGTGCGAGACGTCGCGATCGAGCGCGGCGAGATCGGTGTGACCGTTCATCATGCCGAGCAGATCGGCGCGCATGTTGACGAGATCGCCGGTGCCGCCCGGCGCGCGGTTGAGGCGGCGGATCAGCTCCTGCCGGCGCGGCTCGGAGGCGAAGTGCAGCGAGCTCGCGTCTTCGTCGCTGGGCTTGGCGCGCCATTTTTCGATCGCCTTGGACAGGCGTTCGCGATCGGGGCCGAAATCGCGCACCAGGGCTTCGAAGAAGGCGCGGCGTCCTGCCGCATCCAACTCCTGGTAGATGTCCAGCACCTCACGCGCCATGGCAGTGCCCGAAGCTTCGCCCCGGCCCGACAGCAGCGCACCGCAAAGCTCGATCAGGCCTTCGGCATCGTGCTTGGTGTCGTCGGAATCCCCGCGGCGCAGCAGTGTGCGGCCGCGATCGGAGATGGTGGCGAGCAGGTCTGAGAAGAAGGCGTTGGCCATCTGGTCGTTTCGATTCCGGTTTGTGCGATGCGGAAGCTTACACGGGATTTAGGCGGAAGCCGATCACAATCAAGCAGGGGAATTTTGTATCTTTCGTGGTGCCATGCGCCACCAGGAAAGCTGTCATGCCCCGCGAGGGCCGTTGCGCTCCACAACCGCTGTCATGCCCCGGCTTGACCGGGGCATCCAGTACGCCGCGGCCTCTCGGCTCAATCACGGCCGTCTCTGGAATACTGGGTCGCCCGGTCAAGCCGGGCGACGACACCGTGACTATTTCCTCGCAAACTCCGTCGGTGTCCGCCCCGTCACCTGACGGAATGCCGCCGAAAACGCCGGCACGCTGGCATAGCCGAGCTGGGTGGCGAGCTGCTTCACCGACACATTGGCGTCGGTCGACAGCCGCTGGATCGCTGCCGCAACCCTTGCGCGCTGGCACCAGCTTTTGAAGCTCAATTGCGTCTCGGTCGAAAACAGCCGCGACAACGTACGCGCGGAGGTTCCGACCTCGCGCGCCAGCGTGTCGATGTCGTGCAGGCCGGTGGGATCGTCGAGCACGATCATCGCGGCGCGCCGGCAGCGCGGCTCGTGCGGCAGCGGCACGAAGGTCGCGGAATCCTCGGCCTGGTGCAATTCCAGCATCACCAGGCGGACCAGCAGCTCGGTGCGCTCCTCGGTGTTGCGCGCGTCGAACAGCGCGAGGATCGCCTGATTGAGCAGCGGCGATACCCGCACCACGAATTCCTTGGTCAGCCCCTCATAGCGTTGCTCGCGCTTGAGCCAGGGCAGGTCGAAATACAGCGTGCGCATCTCGATGTCGGCGAGCAGGTCGATGGCATGCTCGAGCCCGGCCGGTACCCAGACCGCGCGGTCCGGCGGCACCAGCCAGCGTCCCCCGGGCGTCGTCACCTGCATCGTGCCCTTGGCGGCATAGATCAGCTGCGCCTCTCGGTGCATGTGCAGATCGATCCGCATGCCCTTGGGATAGTCGCGCGCGACCAAGTGCACGCCCGCGGGCGAGCGATGGTTGCTCCGGACCTCCCGGAGGATTGGCGTTTCCAAGACAGTCATTGGCAGCATCCCGTCATGCCCAGGACATATAACTCATTTCGGAGCAGGAGAGGATTCGGGAAATGAACAGCCCCAGCCGGGTGATCAGTTTCGTCAACGCAGGCCATTTCATCGACCATTATTCGATGCTGATTTTCGCCGCCGCCGTGATCATCATGGGGCCGGCGCTCGGCATGGCTTATTCGGAACTTCTGCCTTACGCGACCCCGGGCTTCGTGGCCTTCGGCGCCGGCTCGCTGCTCACCGGCTGGCTCGGGGACCGCTGGAGCCGCCGCCACATGATGCTGATCTTCTTCGTCGGCATCGGTGCTTCCATGATCTCGGTCGGCTTCGTGCAGACCCCGGCACAGCTTGGCGCGGCGCTGTTCGCGATCGGCATTTTTGCCTCGATCTATCACCCCGTCGGCACCGCGATGATCGTGTCCTATGCCGACCGGCTCGGCCGCGAGATGGGGATCAACGGCGTCTGGGGTAATCTCGGCGTTGCGTCGTCCGCGCTGGTCACCGGCGTGATCGGCCAGTATCTCGGCTGGCGTTTTGCCTTCATCGTGCCCGGTGTCGTCACCATCATGATCGGCATCGCCTTTGCGATGATGGTCGTGCACGAGGACCGCAAGGGCTCAAAGCAGGCGGCAGCTCAAGCGCGCGTGGCGAAGAAAGACATGTGGCGCGTGATCCTGTCGCTGCTGATCGTGGTCATCGCGATCTCGACCACGTTCAATGCGGTCACCGTCGCGCTGCCAAAACTGTTCGCGGAACGGCTTGCGGACCTGACGAAAAGCCCAGCGCTGCTCGGCGTCATCGCGGCCTGCGTCTACGTGTTCGGCGCGATGACCCAGTACACGATCGGCCGGCTGCTCGACCGCTATTCGCTGAAGACGGTGGCATTGCCGCTGTCCTTCATGCTGGCGCCGTTTCTGTATCTCGCCGCGAGCCTGTCCAATCTGCCGCTGATCCTGGTCTCGATCGGCATCGTCATGGGCGCGTTCGGGCAGGTCACGGTGAACGATGCCATGGTCGGCAAATACACCAGCGAGGAATGGCGCTCGCGCGCCTATGCGGTGCGCTATTTCATCGGCTTCACGGCCGCGGGCGCCTCCGTCGGCCTGGTCGCCTGGCTCTACGAGCAGGGTGGCTTCGTCACCATGCTGCACGCCTTCGCCGCGCTCTGCCTGCTGGCAATCGCCGCCGCCATCATCCTGCCGCGCGAGATCAGGACGCCGCAGGCGGCGTGAGGCGGCGGTCTCGTGTCCCGGACGCGCTGCAGCGTGTAACGCTGCTGCGCAGAGCCGGGACCCAGAATGCAACACGGCACGCGGAGAGATGGGCCCCGGCTCTGCAGCGCACCGCCGAAGGGGCGCTGCGTCAGGGCACGAGTGTGCGCCGTAAGGCCAACACTCTCTCCCCGTCATTGCGAGCACAGCGAAGCAATCCAGAATCTATCCGCGGAGGGACTCTGGATTGCTTCGCTGTGCTCGCAATGACGGGGGATGGACCGGCGCTTCGCCTGACGACTGCCGACGATGCCATTCTGCCGGTGTTTTGCCCGACGTGTCAAAGAACCGGAACGCTCTTAAAAGCTCAACGCCATCCCTACTGTGCATGGGGTTGTTTTTCGATTTTTTACTGGCGCAGCAAAAAAGCTAGGGCTTCACCTCGGCCACCGTCTTTGCCTTCGGCGCCTTCTTCGATGCACGCCAGTTCTCGAAGCGCTGCACCACCACGAAGAAGGCCGGCACGAACAGCACCGCGAGGCAGGTCGAGGCCAGCATGCCCGAGAACACGGTGATGCCGATCGACTTGCGGGCGCTGGCGCCGGCGCCGGTCGCGATCACCAGCGGCACCACGCCGAGGATGAAGGCGAACGACGTCATCAGGATCGGGCGGAAACGGGCGCGCGCCGCCTCGATCGCGGATTCCAACACCGGCTTGCCGTCGCGGCCGTGCAGCTCGAGCCCGACCTCGACGATCAGGATGGCGTTCTTGGCCGACAGCGCGATCAGCAGGATCAGGCCGATCTGGCAATAGAGGTTGTTGTCGATCTTCAAGGCGTTGAGGACCAGCATGGGCCCGATCAGCGACAGCGGCACCGCGAGAATCACCGAGATCGGCGCGTACCAGCTCTCGTACTGGCCGGCGAGCACGAGATAGACCAGCAGCATGGCAAGGCCGAACACCCAGTAGATCTGGTTCGAGGCGGCCTTCTCCTGGTACGACATCGCGGTCCACTCATAGCCCGTGCCCGGCGGCAGCGTCTTGTCCGCGATCTCCTCCATCAGCTTCAGCGACTGGCCGGACGAGTAGCCCTGCGCCGGCAGGCCGACGATGGTCGAGGAAGGGTAGAGGTTGTAGAGGCTGATCAGCGACGGGCCGGTGGCCGGCGTGATCGTGGCGACGGTGCCGATCGGGATCATGTCGCCGTTCGAGTTGCGTACCTGCATGTTGGCGATGTCGCGCTCGGTGACGCGGAATGCCGGATCGGCCTGGGTATAGACCTGGAACACGCGTCCGAACTTGTTGAACTGATTGACGTAGGACGAGCCGAGATAGGTCGACAGCGCCGCGAACACCTGATCGGTGGTGACGTGCAGCGTCTGGGTCTTGATGCGGTCGATCTCGACGTTGAACTGCGGCACCGACGAGCGGAACGAGGACGATACGCGCTGCAGCGCGCTCTGGCTCTGGGCGTTGGAAACCATCGCGCCGGTGATGGCCTGGAGCTTTGCAAAATCGCTGTTGCCGTCGCGCAGCTCGACCTGCATCGAGAAGCCGGCCGCGTTGCCGATGCCCTGGATCGGCGGCGGCGGCAACACCAAGGTGCGTGCCTCCATGATGGTCGCGAGCTTGTCGTTCAGCCCGTAGACCAGCGAACGCAGATCTTCGCCGGGCCCTTTGCGCGCCGACCAGTCCTTCAGGATGATGTAGGCGACGCCGGCATTGGCAAGGCTGGCGCTGTTGTCGAGCGCGGAGATGCCGGCGATGGTGATGACCTGCTGGACACCCGGCGTGTCCTTGATCAGCTCGCTCGCCCTGTCGAGCACCGTCTGGGTCCGCTCCAGCGAAGCGCCGTCGGGCAGTTGCACGGCGGCGATCAGATAGCCCTGGTCTTCGATCGGCAGGAAGCCGGTCGGCACCCGCGACAGGCCGTAGCCGCCGATCCCGATCAGCACCAGGGCGAATGCGACCGAGATCGTGCTGTTCCTGCACAGCACGCCGATGAGGCGCGTGTAGCCCCGCTCGACACGGTTATAGACGGCGTTGAAGCCGCGGTAGAAGAAATTGCGCTGCTCCGGCGGCACCGTCGGCCGCAGCCAGAGTGCGCATTGCGTCGGCTTCAGCGTGGCCGCGTTGATGGCGGATAGCAGCGCGGTCGCCGCGATCACCAGCGCGAATTGCGAATAGATGCGCCCGGTGAGGCCGGCGAGGAACGAGGCCGGCAGGAACACCGAGATCAGCACCAGGGTGATGCCGACGATCGGCGCGAAGAGCTGGTCCATCGCCCTGATCGCGGCGTCGTGGCCGTTCATGCCCTGCTCGATGTTGTGCGCGGCACCTTCGACCACGACGATGGCGTCGTCGACGACGATGCCGATCGCGAGCACGATCGCGAACAGCGTCGACATGTTGATGGTGAAGCCGAGCGCCGCCATCGCCGCGAACGCGCCGATGATGGTGACGGGCACGGTGGTCGCCGGCACCAGCATCGCTCGCCAGTCCTGCAAGAACACAAGGATCACGACCAGCACCAGCAGGCCGGCCTCGATCAGCGTCATGTAGACCTCGTGCACCGAGGCTTCGACGAATTTGGTGGTGTCGAACGGCGTGTCGTACTTGATGCCTTCGGGGAATCGCTTTGCAAGCTCCGCCATCTTCTTCTCGACGGCCTGCTCGACCTGGAGCGCGTTGGCGCCCGGCGACTGGAACACGCCGATGCCGGTGGCCGGCTGATTGTTCAGCGAGAAGATCTGGCTGTAGGTCTGCGCGCCCAATTCGACCCAGCCGACGTCGCGCACGCGCGTGACGTCGCCACTGGTGCCGGTCTTGACGATGATGTTCTCGAACTGGGTGGTGTCGTCGAGCCGGCCGTTGACGTTGAGCGTGTACTGGAACGCCTGTCCCGGCGGCGTCGGCGGCGCGCCGACCTGGCCGGCCGAGACCTGCTGGCTCTGCTGCTGGATCGCCGTGACGACGTCCGACGGCATCAGTCCGCGGACCTGGAGCTTGTTCGGATCGAGCCAGACCCGCATCGAATACTGGCCGGCGCCGAACACCGTGACGTTGCCGACGCCGGGCAGGCGCGAAAGCTCGTCGCGGATGTTGATGGTGGCGTAGTTGCTCAGATAAAGGCTGTCGAACGTCCTGTTCGGCGAGGTTAACGTCACGAACAGCAGGATCGAGGTCGATTTTTTCTGGACGGTGACGCCCTGGTTCTGCACGGAGGTCGGCAGCTGCGACAGCGCGCTGGAGACGCGGTTCTGCACCAGCACCTGCGCGAAGTTGAGGTCGGTGCCGATCTTGAAGGTCACGGTCAGCGTATAGGTGCCGTCGGAGCCGCTGTAGGACTGCATGTAGAGCATGTCCTCGACGCCGTTGACCTGCTGCTCGATCGGCAGCGCGACGGTGTCGATCACGGTCTTGGCGCTGGCGCCGGGATAGCGCGTGGTGACCTGCACCGTCGGCGGCACCACGTCGGGATATTGCGCGACCGCGAGGTTGAACAGCGCGACGCCGCCGATCAGGATCATCAGAAGCGCGATGACATTCGAGAGGACCGGCCGTTCGATGAAGAATTTCGAGATCATGGCTGGCGACCCCTCACTTGGCTGACGCCTGCGGTTGGTCGATCTTCGTCGGTTGCGGATCGATCTTCTGACCCGGGATCACGCGCAGTAGCCCCGCGATCACCACGCGGTCGTCCGGCTTCAAGCCGCTTTCGATCACGCGCAGGCCGTTGTCGACCTGACCGATCTGCACCTTGCGCTGCTCGACAATGTTGTCGCTATTGACCACCAGGAGATAGCGGCCGCCCTGGTCGCTGCCGAGCGCGGTGTCGGGCACGAGGAGGGCGTTCTTGTCCTGGTCGAAGGGCACCCGGACCCGGACGAAATAGCCGGGCAGCAGCGCTCGCTTGTCGTTGGGCAAGACGCCGCGTACCGCGAGCGTGCCCGTTGATGTATTGAGGGTCGGCGAGACGTAGTCGAGGTGGCCTTCATGCGGATAGCCGGTCTCGGTCTGGAGGCCCACCTGGATCGGCAATTGTTTGAGGTCGGCCACGGTCAGCCCGCGACGGACCGCTTCGGCGCGGATGCGAAGGACGTCCTGCTCACTGACCGTGAAGTTCACCCAGATCGGATCCAGCGCGACGATGGTTGCGAGCTGGGTCGGGGAGGAGACGCCGACGAGCTCGCCGATCGAGACCAGGTGCGCGCTGACGATGCCGTCGAACGGCGCGCTCACCTTGGTGTAGCCGTAATTGACCTCGGCGAGCCTTGTATTGACCTGGGCCTGCTGGAGACTGGCCTGGGCGTTGTCGCGGGTCGATGTCGAGGTGTCGAGGGTGGATTGCGAGACCGCCTGACGCTGCACCAGCTCGACCTGGCGCTTGAAATCGGCTTCGGCCTGCTTGAGCGTGGCCTGCGCGCCGACCTCGGCCGCCTGCGCCTGCTCGAGCTTGAGCTTGTAGGTCTCAGGCTCGATTAAGAAAAGCTGGGTGCCCTGCTTGACGAAGCTGCCGTCCTGATAGTCGATCGATTGCAGGAAGCCCTGCACGCGCGCCACCAGATCGACGCTCTTGACCGGCGCGGTGTTGCCGGTGGCTTCGACATAGCGCGTCACGGCCCGCTGCACCGGCGTGGCGACGTCCACCTTCGGCGGCGGCGGCGCCACGAACGTGTTCTTGTCCTCGCAGCCGGCGAGCGCCACCACGGCCGCCGCGGCAACGAGTGCCCGCCCGACATGTCTCCACGCTCCGTTCCGTTGTGCGAGATCAGCGGGATTCGCGCAGGTCATTCGGTGGCCCCCGATTATTGTCTGTCGGTGTGGCAGGCTACCAACAAATGCCCGGCCGTGGAACACCATAGCCATGGCGGTCACCGGCCTTGCACAGCAAACGGCGCAGTGGCCTTTGACAGGTTTGTCATGGCAAACCACTTTTCATCGGGTGCATGATCGACCAGAATTGTGTCAAAGGCCGAGTGACGGAATCGAAGCGGTCGAGAAGCAGAGAAGAAAAGTGAGGAGAACATGACATGCCCACGTCGCTCCAGGCGGCCCTTGCCGGCCTCGTTTTCGCAGCGGCAGTCGCCATGCCCGCGCTAGCCGATGGCCTGAAGGACGAGATCGCGCCGACCGGCAAGCTGCGGGTCGCGATCGCGATCAGCCCGGCGGGCGGCGCGTTCTGGTCGACCAAGACCGAAGCCGGCTATGCCGGCGTGCCGGTCGACCTCGGCAAGGAGATGGCCGGCCAACTCGGAGTGCCCGTCGAATATGTCGTGCACCAGAATTCCGGGCAGATCACCGACGCGGCGTCGAAGGGGACCTGGGACGTCACTTGGCTGCCAAAAGATCCCGAGCGCGAGACCAAAATGATGTTCGGCCCGATCTACGAGGTCGCGGATGCCACCTACATCGTCAAGCCCGGCTCAGCCATCACCAACTTCGCCAGCCTCGACCAGCCCGGCATCAAGGTCGCGGCCGTCAACGCCACCACGACCATGCGCGGCGCGATCGCGCATCTGAAGAATGCGAAAGTTACGGGCTATCAGACCTATGACGAGATCTTCGGCCTCCTGAAGAGCGGCGAGATCGACGCCTTCGCGCTGTCGCGCGACCAGCTCAACAAGATGGCGCAGAAGATCCCGGGCACGAAGGTGCTGGACGAGACCTTCAAGAAAACGGTGACGGCCGTCGCCGTCCCGCTCGGTCATCCCCAGGCGCTGACGTTCGTTTCCAGGTTCATGACGGAAGCCACGACGAACGGCACCTTGCGCAAGGCCTATGACAACAACGGCCTGAAGGACACGCCGATCCGGACGGAGTAGCGGCAGCGGCTCCATGGCAAGCGAGATTCAGATCCGCGCTTTCTTGCCCGCCGATGCAGCTGCCGTGCGCGAGCTGTTCATCCAGGTCAATCGCCTGTTGGCGCCGGCGCATCTGGCGGAGGCGTTTGAAGGATACATCACGCGCTCCCTCGCAGAGGAGATCGATCGTCTCGCCGATTATTATGCGAGCCGGAATGGCAGTTTCTGGGTCGCCGTCGATGACGATGAAATCGGCGGCATGTTAGGACTGGAGGCCTCTGGCGAACGCACGATGGAGTTACGGCGCATGTACGTTGCTCCCGGCGCGCGGCGCCGGGGTATCGCGCGAAAGATGCTGGCGTTTGCGGAAGAGGAGTGCCGCCGCCGCAATCGTCCAGAATTGCAGCTGAGCACGTCCGAGCTTCAGCAGGATGCGCTGGTGCTGTATCGAAACGCCGGATACGAGAATGTGCGCGAAGAGATCGCCGATGCCACCAGCAACAAGACGCTAGGTGGTGGCATTCGTCGCTACTATTTCACCAAGCGGCTCTGACGGCATTTCGGGGCGCTTCGCCCGTTATTAGGACTCACGGCTCCGCGGTGCGAATGCCTGCGGGGCTCACCTGCAGCTTGAGTGTGGACGTCCTGGTCAGCGCCTTGCCGTCGAACGAGAATGCGATCAGCTCGTTCTCGACCATGCACTGCGCCACGACATGTTTTGAGTCCTTTGACCACACCATGCCCTGGCACCAATGGCCGATCTTGGCCTCCGCCACCGGCGTGAGGTCGGTGCCCGAGATCCTGTAAACCTTGAGCAGGCCGAAATCGTTGAAGAAGGGCGAGGCCGATGGCTTGTTCGAGCCGTTCATGACGGTGACGGCGACATGGCTGCCGTCCGGCGACATCTTCACGGCCTCAGGTGTCTGTCCAACGGTAACCGTCGTGACGACGCGGATCGGCTTGGCGGTCATGTCGATCAGACTGATCGTGTCACTGTCGCCGCTGCTGGCACCGACATTGCCGACGACGGCCACCGCGCTGCCGGTGAGGTCGATGTCGTAAGGGCGGATGCCGGCGGAGAGGTCGCGCTTGGTGTATTCGACCTTGGTCCCGTCCACGCTCAGAAGCGAGATCTTGCTGTCGCCGTCGCGGGTGACCAGCGCGGTGGCTCCGTCGCGGGAGAACACTACATGGCTGGGGCCGGACTTGGCATCGCCGAGTTGAATCTTCCCGCCTGCGGTCAGCGTATTGCCGCTGATCGCGAAGACCGAGACGGTGCCTTCGCTGCGGTTGGCAACCAGCGCCAGCGTGCCGGCACGGTTGATCGAGACGCCAGCGGCGCCTGGGCCGGCCTGCAATGTCGCGAGCACCTTTGGCGGGGTGGATTTGAGGTCGATCACCGAGAGCTTGTCGTCGGGGACCGTCTTGGTCGTATCCGCGGGATCGAGCTTCATCGCCCCCGTGACCAGCGCAAGCGAGCCGTCCGGCGCAATCGCGACGCTCGGCGGCGGCCCGACTACGCTGGCGGGTGCCGGCACCTCGCCCAAAAGCTTCAGCGCACCATCGGTGAGATCGATGACGCTGACCGTGTCCGGCAGCGGCTGCTTGCGCACCACGGCATTGCCGTTCTCCAGCATCATCTTGCCGTCATTGGCGGTGACGACGATCTCGGCATGAGCGGCGAAATTTGCAAAGCCGGCAAAGGACGTTGCGACCAGGGCTGACGCGGCATGGCGCGTGCGCCTGCGAAGAGCGGCTTTCATGTTTCCCCCTGAGACCTTGTTCTTGTCCGGTCAAGCTAAATGCAACCGGGGGCATCGCGCAACAATCTGAACGCGATCATTTTTGCCTTCGCCCTTGGAATAAAACGGCAAGACGCGCTCCGGCACGGCCGAAGCGGGTGGCTGCATAAAAAATTATGCCTCGACCACTGCGCAAAGTGTCTCGTGCGTCAAACTGACACGGCTCTGTCACTCGCGATGTTTAGAACATTTCTGATCGTAAACATCCTCATTTCCGGGGCCTCAAAAAAATGAAATCGAGACTACTGACGACGGCTGCGATTGTCGCGGCCGCGAGCGCGCTCGCGTGCACTCTTCCCGTCCTTGCGGACGATTTCGGCCGTGACCGCGATCACGGGCATGATCAAGGTCGCGACAACGATCACGATCACGATCACGATCACGATCACGATCACGATCATCACCGTCATCCGCATGACATCCACACCGAGACGCCGATCAAGCATCTCGTGATCATTTTCAACGAGAACCGCTCGTTCGATCATTACTTCGCGACCTATCCGAACGCGGCCAATCCGTCGGGCTCGATCCCCTTCGTGCCGAAGCCGCATACGCCGAAGGTCAACAATCTCGCCAACGCGCATTTGCTGGTGAACAATCCGAACAACAGCGCGGCCAACGGCGCCGGCGCGACGGACCCGTTCCGCCTCGACCGCACCCAGGCCAACACGCGCTCGCAGAACCACTCCTACACGCCAGAGCAGCAGGCCGTGGACAACGGCAAGGAAGACCTGTTTCCGAAATTCACCGGCCGCGGCACCGCCGGCGGCGCCGGCGCGTTCGGCACCAACGGTCAGGTCATGGGCTATTTCGACGGCAACACCACCACCGCCTTCTGGAATTACGCCCAGCACTTCGCCATGAGCGACAATGCCTGGACCGACACTTTCGGTCCGTCGACGCAGGGCGCGCTCGCGGTGATTTCTGGCCAGACCAATGGCGCGCAGAACATCGTCGGCACCTCGGCGTCGATCGCCGACGGCCAGGGCGGCCTGACGCTGATCGGCGACACCGACCCGGCCTACGATTCCTGCTCGAGCACGAGCAGCACCGTGCTGATGACAGGCAAGAACATCGGCGACCTGCTCAACGACGAGCGCATCAGCTGGGGCAGCTTCATGGGCGGCTTTGACCTGACGCTCAAGAATGCCAACGGCACCACCGGCTGCGCGCGCACCACGTTCTCCAGCAACGTGAACGGCACGATCGTGGACTACAGCCCGCACCACGCCTGGTTCCAGTACTACAAGTCGACCGCCAACCCGACCCATGCGCGGCCGAGTTCGGTCGATGCGATCGGCCACACCTACGAGAAGGGCGGCAAGACCGTCGATCCGGCCAACCACGCCTACGACCTCGAGGACTTCTACGCCGCCGTGAAGGCCGGCAATTTCCCGGCCGTCTCCTACATCAAGATGTCGGCCTACCAGGACGGTCACGCCGGCAACTCCGATCCGCTCGACGAGCAGGTCGGCAACGTCGAGCTGATCAACTTCCTCCAGAAGCAGCCGGAGTGGCGCGAAACCGCGGTCATCATCACCTATGACGACTCCGACGGCTGGTACGACCACCAGTACGTTGCGCCGAAGACCGCCTCCTACGATCCGACCGCCGATCAGGTCAACGGTCCGGGCCTGTGCGGCCTCGGCCCGCTGAAGCAGCCGGCACCGAAGGGTCTCTCCGGCAAACCGGTGAACGGCCGCTGCGGTCCCGGCACGCGCATTCCGTTCATCGTGGTCTCGCCCTACGCCAGGACCAACCACGTGAGCAGCACCTACATCTCGCAGGCGTCCGTGGTGCGGTTCATCGAGGACAATTGGCTGCGAGGCCAGCGTATCGGCGGCGGCTCGTTCGATGCCAGCTCCGGCTCGATCATGGACCTGTTCGACTTCGATCAGGATCACAGCCATGACTACCGGACCGACGCGCTGTTCCTCGATCCGACCTCCGGCACGGCGATCACCAGCCCACCGGACGAGCACCACCACCACTAGTCCAACGGGACGCTTGATGAACAGCCGCACCATGTGGCTCCTCGGCGCCGGCCTGCTTTGTCTGGCCGGCGCCGTCTTTGCGGCCGGGACGCAAGGACTCGCGGAGACGAGCCAGTTCGGCGCGAACCCGAATCCGGTTCGCCTCATGCGCCCGCCCGTCGCGCCATTGTCCGCGATGGCGCAGCTCGGCAAGGAGATCTTCTACGACGCCTCTCTGTCGTCGTCCGGTGCGCTGTCCTGCGCGTCCTGCCACAGCCCGGATCACGCCTACGGTCCGCCCAACGACGGGCCGGTGATGCTCGGCGGCGCCGCCCTGTCGCGGCAGGGCGCACGCGCAGTGCCGTCGCTGACCTATCTCGATCGCCATCCGAATTTCAGCATCGGCCCCGACAAGGGCGACGACGACAACATCATCGATCTCGCGCAGATGGCTGCAATCGGCCAGCAGGCGGCGCGCACGACGAAGACGGCCGGCGGCAGTGGCGCATCGGCGAACATCGTGCCGCAGGGCGGCCTGTTCTGGGACGGCCGCGCCGACACGCTCCAGGACCAGGCGCTGTTCCCGCTGATCGATCCCAACGAGATGGACGGCGGCAGCGCCGAGATCGTCGCGGACAAGCTGCGCCGCGCGCCTTACGCCAGCCGTTTCATCGAGCTGTTCGGCGCCGGCGTGCTGAAGAATCAGCGGCTGCTGATTGCAGAGGCGATGTTCGCGGTGGCGCGTTATCAGGTGGAGGAGCCGAGCTTCCATCCCTACACCAGCAAGTATGACTACTGGCTCGAGGGCAATGCGCGGCTCACCGAGACCGAACTGCGCGGCCTGCAAGCGTTCAACGATCCTGACAGGGCCAATTGCGCCGGCTGTCACACCTCGGCGCCGACCCGCGACGGTCTGCCGCCGCTGTTCACCGATCACCAATACGAGGCGCTCGGCGCGCCGCGCAATGCCGCGCTCGCCGGCAATCGCGATCCCAACCATTTCGATCTCGGCGTCTGCGGCCCGCAGCGCACCGACATTCCCGAGCAGACCCAATATTGCGGCATGTTCCTGACGCCGACGCTGCGCAACACGGCGAAGCGTCACGCCTACTTCCATAACGGCGTCTTCGGTACTCTCGAGCAGGTCCTGGATTTCTACAATTTTCGCGACACCAATCCGGAAAAGGTTTTTCCGCGCGACGCCGACGGCGCAGTGCGGAAATACGACGACCTGCCGCAAAAATATCATGCCAATGTCGACGTCACCGATCCGCCCTTCGATCGCCACCCCGGCGACAAGCCGGCGATGACGGAGCAGGACGAAGCCGACATCATCGCGTTCCTGAGGACGCTGACGGACGGCTACAAGCCGGAAAACTAAGCCGTTCTCTTCGCGTGCCGCGAGGCGCGGAGGTATGGGCGTGACAGCCTGCAGTGTCCAGGACGGCTACAACCGATCCCTCAGCGCCCCCTTGATCTCCGAATATTTCACCATCGCGCGCTCGAACTTTCGGTTGAACAGCCACATCGCAGCGAGGATCTCGCGGAAGCTGGCCGAGGTCCGCGCCCGGTCGGCCTGTCCGAACGCGAAGATGCTGTTGTTGCGCAGGTGCTTCATGATGGTCGGGCTGGACACCCTGTAGTTCAGGACATCGCCTGACTTGAGCGCGGACCGCGTCGGGGTCGGCACGATCTGGATCAGTTCGAACAGCTTCATCTGGTCGATCGGGTCGGGCAGTGTCTTCACGATTCCCGGAATCTCCCGGAAGACCTCCGCATGCGCGTTCATCAGGCCGTCGCGCACGTTGGTCCAGTGGTTGAAGCGATAGTCCGTGCCGCGGGCGCGCGCCTCTTCCTTGTCGTCGCGCGCGCTCAGCTCTGGGTCGGCTGCCGCGATCTCGCCCTTGATGGCATCCCACTTCCTGCGGCCGTTGCGGTCCTCGGACGGGCCGGTCTGGAAGCTGCCCATATAGGTATTCGAGCGCCCGTTGCGGACATTCTGCTTGCCGTTGGTCTCGGCGAAGAACAGCCCGAGGCTGATCCGGCCCGCAGCTTCGGCGTGAGCCGGTGCAAGCCCCTTGGCGCGCGCGATCGCTGTGGCGAGATCGACGACGTCCTTGAACGGCGTCGCCGAGTTCTGCGCGCCCGCGGGCGGCGCCTCCATGACGTCGAACAGCTTTGAATATTCGTCGATCAGCGGCTCGATGTCGGCGTCGAAATAGGCCGGTGGTATCTCGAACTTGTTGGGCTTGCCGATCCGCGACGGCATGGCGTCGGTGAGATCCTTGTAAGAACTGATGACAGCGACGCGTGCCAGATAGAGCGCCTGTCCCGGCAGGTTCGGCAGCGGCTCCTTCGCCTCGATCTGTCGGCGCCGCTCGGCAAGGATGGATTTGAAATCGCCGAGCGCGCGATCATAGGTGGCGAGCGCCTCCGATTGCTTCGCGTTAAGCGTTTGTGCCTGGCCGACTGTGAACGTCGTGAGGATCAGCCCAAGCACCGCCAGGGCCGTAGCGGCGTGACATCGTCGTCCCATGGCGGGTTCCCGTGTGCCGGAGATTCGTCGGTCTCGGGATCGTAAACATCAAACGCGCGGACTGGCGAGTTGCAAATCATGCTCAGCCCGGGTTCTCCGACCTTACGCTGTGGCCCGGTACTCCGGCGCCGAGGCCAGGAATTTCGCATAGGCATCCGCATCCGGCGGCTGGAAGTGTCCGGCGAGCCCGCCACGCTTCTGGTTCTTGGCGCCGATGTCGGCCATGAGCTCGTCGAAATGGCGATAGTGATAGGGCGCGACGCAGAGGCCGCCATAGACGCCGGCAGCCGGCCGTTCGACCCGCTTGAAGTGCAGCATCATCTCAACATTGTCGCGCATCGCTGGCGCCGTCGGCTGGTTCGCGAGCTGGCCGTCGGCATAGCGCACCAGCCAGTTCGCCGCGAGATCGGCACAGAGCACGGTGCAGAACGACGAGTTGAAGCCGACGAAGCCCATCTCCGGCAGATCAGGGTTGGCGATCAGGCGGTAGAGCCGGTACTGCCCGTCCGCATCGACAAGTTTCTGCCGATAGGCCGCGGGCAGGAACGGCACACCGAGCTTGTAGCCGATCGCGAGCACGGCGACGTCGGCGGCGACGCGCTCGCCGCCGCTCATCACGATGCTGTCGCCATCATAGTGATCGAAGCTGCCGAACACCGCCTTGATGCGGCCGTCGGCGACCATCGGGTAGAAGCCCGGCGTTGCGATCGGCACCGAGCAGTTGACGCCGTCCTCGATCCGCTCCTTCGGCACCATCTTGCAGCGGTTCAGCTTGAGCTGCGCCTTCAACAGGCTCTCCAATCCACGCCAGTTCGCCCAGATCAGCGGCGCGGCGATGCGGTGCGCGAGCCGTGCCATGGAGCTCGCGCCCCAGCCCGGAAACATCTCCTCCTGCGCGCGGATGTAGAGGATGCGCTTGAAGTTCACGAGCCCGCCGATGAAATAAGGAATGCGCCACACCGGCTCGCGCATCACGATGGTGACCTCGCGCGCGCCTGATTTCACCGCGTTCACGGCGATGTCGGTCGCGGACTTCGAGCCGCCGAGCACGACGACGCGCCGCCCTTTCGCCAGCGTCGGATCGCCGTATGTCGACGAATGCAGGATCTGGCCGCCCTGCGCCAGAAAGCCGTCCTCGCCCGGGCAATGCAGCTCGCGCGGCTCGTTGAACTGCCCGGTGCAGACCGCGACGAAATCGAAATCTTCGTTCGCCGCGGCGCCGTCCTTGCCTGATAGCGCGAGCGTCCAGCCCGGTTTGCCGTCGGCGCGCCGCGCCATGCCCGCGACTTCAGTGTTCAGGCGCAGCATGCGATCGAGACCGAAGCCCTTCGCATAATCGGCGAGATAGGCATGGACCTGCGGCCCGGTCGGCCATTCCGGATAGGTGTCCGGCATGGCGCGATCGGTGTAGCGGTAGAGCTCCTTCGGGCTCTGGGTCTGCACCTCGGGATAGGAGCGCGCCGGCTCCCAGACGCCGCCGAGATCGGCACTGCGCTCGACGATGGTGACGCGGTGGCCGTGGCTGGAGAACGCCTTTGCGGCGGCGAGGCCGGAGACGCCGGCGCCGATCACGCAGACATGCTTGGGGCTGACCATGGGATTCCTCGCAATCGATGTGTTTCGGGCGCAAGCGACCACGCTCGGCCGCGATGCGCGACCGGCGGACCCGCAAGCAGATGAAACTGGACGAGAAGGCTTAGTCGTTAGCTTCGGGCGGCAGGAAGTCGACCTCGTGCTGCGCCGAGATGCGCACGACTTCGGCGGGGTCGGTCAGATTGTGGAGCTGGTTGAACAGCGCCTCCAGCTTCTGCATCGGCGAGACCCAGAACAGCGCGCGGCACGGCTTGTCGGACTTGTTGAAATAGCCGTGCGGGATGCCGCGCGGCATGCGCACGAGATCCCCGGCATGGGCTTTGACCCATTGGCCGTCGAGCTTGAGGTCGAGCGTGCCCTCCTGCACCAGGATGAACTCGTCCTGGGTCGGATGGATGTGCACCGGCACGAACTGGCCGGGCTCGCTGTTGGTCTCGAACGCGAAGGTGGAATCTGTGACGGCCTTGGGGAAATAGACCTGGCCAAGGATGTTCCAGCTCTTGCCGCCATAGCCCGTGCCGTTTGTGGTAATGCCCTTTTCGAGTGCAGTCATGGCTCGCTCCTCATGGATTCCGGCGAGGATGGAGCTTCGACCCGTCGACGGTCGGTGTCTATCCGCTAAACGAATCCGGACGCGACTGTTGCCGTGCAGCATGATGATTTTGCGACGCGGCCCTTTCCGCGTTCGAGGAACCATTATAGGCTTAAAGCAATTCCGCGACGCGAAGCGTGGTCGACGATGTCCGCAGCCGTGCTGGAAATGACCGCAAGAACGTCTGCAGCCGAACGGCTTGCGGACTTCGCCCGCGTCACCACGGACGATGTCGACGAAGCGGCCGAGCAGATCGGACGCATCTTCTGCCCGCACGATCTCAAGCCGGTACGGCCGTGCGAGCCCGGCTTCTCCGCCCGGCACAATTGCGCGGCGTTCGACGGCTTCTCCATCAACTATGTCGCCTATGGCGGGTCGGTGAGCATCGATCCCGGCTGCCTTGAGCGCTTCTTCCTGGTGCAGGTCCCGCTCACCGGCACCGCCCGCATTCGTGCCGGCATCATCGAAATCGATGCCGCGCCGGGCCGAACGGCGTCGCTGCTGTCTCCGACCATCCCGACCCGGATGATGTGGAGCGATTGTGCGCAAGCGATCCTGCTGCTCGACCGTCGCATGGTCGAGCAACGCGCTGCGTCGCTGTCGGGCAGGGCGGCCGGCCCAGTCGAGTTTGATGCCGCGATCGACCTGGAGGCACCGGCGGGGCAGGCCTTGCGGACCAGCCTTGCCGAGCTGATGCTGCTCGCCGAGCGTCTCGGGCCGTCCGGCAGGCTTTCACCGGTCGCGATGGCCGATTGGCGCGAGGTGCTGCTCGATCATCTCCTCAATGGCCAGCGCCATGGCCTGTCGGACGCCATCAGGAGGTTCTCGGGGCAAGCCGAGCGGCTGCCGCGTGCACTGCGCGCCGCGCGGGACCATCTTGCGGAAAATGCCGGTGAGCCGCTCGACCTCACGCAGCTCGCCTGCGCGTCCGGGATCGGCGTCCGCGCGCTCCAGCTCGGCTTCCGCCGCCACTTCGGCCTATCGATCTCGGAGATGCTGCTCGACATGCGCCTCGCTGCTCTGCACGCCCGGCTCGCGCAGGCTTCGCCGGATGTCTCCATCACCGAGATCGCCTTCGATCTCGGCTTCACCCATCTCGGCCGCATGGCGGGTGCCTATCGTGAAAAATTCGGCGAGACGCCGTCGGCAACGCTGCGGCGAAGGATGAGCTAGGCGGCAGACATCTATTTTCGCGATCGCGTCGTGCCGCTGTCTTCAGCCGCCTGCCTCCGCAAAAAGCCCTCGACGTCCGCCTGCACCGAGTACGGCGTCGGGATCGGATCGCCCGCGGCGTCGACGGCGGTGTCGAGGGAACGGCGCAGCATGCGCGCGAGCTCGGCTTTTCGGTACGGCTTTGCCAGCAGCGGCGCGCCCATGGTGGCGCGTCCCTGCGCGTGCGAATCGTAGGCATAACCCGACGTGAACAGCACCCGCAGCGAGGGCCGCGCGGCCACCATCTGTTCGGCGAGTTCGCGTCCGTTGACGCCGCCGGCCATCACGATGTCGGTGAAGAGCAGATCGAACGGCGTGCCTTCGGCCACGATGGCGAGCGCTTCGGTCGCGTTGGCGGCGGAGATGACCTTGTAGCCGAGGCTTTCGAGCTGGACGGTGACATATTGGCGGACGTCGCGATCGTCCTCGACGCAAAGGATTGTCTCCGTGCCACCCACGACCTTGCGCTCGTCATAGCCAGCCGGACGGAGCGTGCTGGTCTCGGCCTTCGGCAGGTAGATCGTGAACATCGTGCCGCGGCCTTCTTCGGACGTGACCTTGATGCCGCCGCCGGACTGTTTGACGAAGCCGAACACCATGCTGAGACCGAGCCCGGTGCCCTTGCCGACATCCTTGGTCGAGAAGAACGGATCGAAGATGCGTTCGAGAGCTTGCCGCCATCCAACATCGCGTCGCGGGCGTTGATCGCGAGGTTGAGCAGCGCCGCGCTCAGTTGGCCGCGGTCGGCGAAAGCCAGCCAGACGTTGCGATCAAGCCTGGACACGATCTCGATCGTCTTGTCGAAGGTCGCCAGCAGCAGCTTTGCGACCTCTTCGAGCAGCTCGTTGACGTCGATCTCGGCCGGCTGGAGCGCCTGCTTGCGGGCAAAGGACAACAGGCTCGACGTCAGCGCGGCGCCGCGATCGGCCGCTTCGCTGATCAGCTTGGTGATGGTCGCAAGCGGCGGGTCGTCCTTCACGGCGTCGGCGAGGATCTCGATCGTGCCCGTGATCACGGTGAGCATGTTGTTGAATTCGTGCGCGATGCCGCCGGTGAGCTGGCCGACCGCCTCCATCTTCTGGGCCTGGATGAGTTGCTCCTCGGCGGCGCGCTTCTGGGTGACGTCCTTGACGAAATTGTTGATGATGGTGCGCCCGCCGAGCTGGAGAGCCGTGCTCGACGCCTCGATCAGGATCTGGTCGCCGTTCCGGTGCAGCAGCGTCGCTTCGAACCGGATGCCGATTGGCGTATCCGACAGCTCCGGCAAAAGCCGCATCATGCGTTGTCTGAAGCCGTCGCGGAGCGGCTCGGCGATGAGGAGGTTGACGACGTCGGCGCCGAGCGCCTCCTTGCGCGTCCATCCGGTCAGGGCCTCGGCCTGGACACTCCATTCCAGGACGATGCCGTTCGCATCGGTCTGAACGAAGGCGTCGAGCGCGGTCTTGATGACGGCCTGGGTCATCTGTGCGCTGGCCTGGGCCTGCTCGGCCAGTTGCGCGGCGGCGCGTTTGTCCTGCGCCGTTTCGATCGCGCGCGTGCATAGCCGTGCGAGCAGGACCGCAACGGCGCCGCTTGCCAGGAAGGCGACGACCTGGGCAAAGCCGAACCCGGTCCCGGTCGCGGCATGGGAGGCGAGGAGGGCCACGGCGGTCACGGCGACCTGCGCGGCCAGCGCGAGTGTCAGAAGCGGTCTGAGTTTCATGGTCTCACACCAGCGACGTCAATCGCGGGACCCTCGCGTTCGCGCTGTAGATTGCTCCGGCTTCACGTCAGCTACAGTCTCCGCGAGCCTGCGTCGAGGGGCAATTTCCGGCGGGGCGCCGGCGTTCCTCGCGCTCAACCTGCCGGCGAATCGGTCTGGCGCAGCGTCGTGACCCAGATCACACGCGCGGCCTGCTGAGTCGGGTTGTCGAACATGTGCGGCACGATGCTCGGAAAACGGAAACTGTCGCCAGCCTCGAGCAGATGAGCCTGGTTGTCGAGCCACAGCCGCAGGCTGCCGGAGAGGATGTAGCCGGCCTTCTCGCCGGTGTGCTGCAAGAAGTCGGTGCCGGACGAGGCGCCGGGGTTGAGCGTCAGCTCGTAGAGCTCGAGCTGGCCCTGGTCCGCCGGCGTCAGCGCCTCCTTGACGACGCCGCTGGCGGTGAGCCGCAGCAGGCGCCGGCTGTTCTTGCGCACGATGTAGCGCTGCACATCGGCGGGATCGGTGGTCTCGAAGAAATAGGAGATGGGAACGTCGAGCGCGATGCTGAGCAGGCGCAGCGTCCGTATCGACGGCATGGCGCGCGCGCGTTCGAGCTGGCTGATCATGCCGTTGGAGAGCCCGGTCTTGGTGGCGACGTCCTGGATCGAGAGGCCGGCACGCTGCCGCAGCAGCCGCACGGTTTCGCCGAGCCGCTGGTCGACCGCATCGTCAGCCTCGATCGCCGGGGCGTCCTTCGGGCCGTTGGTCTCGCCGCGACCATCCATGTCGCTCTCCCATGCATTGCCTCGCCGCCGGAATGGCCGGCGGTGTGAAAAGGTCGCGCATCCTAGCAATGTGATTGACAGCTGTATTTAGTCATGATGAACTTTTGACTGAAAAATTTAGAAGCACTAAAGCCCACTCCTGTCCCTTTGCCGGGTCCCGGGGGCGCGGGAGACGGTGCCGTGTGCGGGAACGGAGACTGGTCATGGCAGACAGCACCGGCAAGTTCGGCGTTGGGGGACTGCGTCATCTCGGCATTCCGAATCGCCGACAATTCTTCCAGCTCGGCGCGGGCGCCGCGGCGGGATGGAGCCTTGCAGGCAACGCCTTTGCGCAGACCGAACGCCCGACCAATCCGCCGGACAAGCCGCGCGGGCAGGTGATCGCGGCGCTGTCGCAGGAGCCGACCGTCTTCCATCCGCTGATGCCGAGGATCGAGGTCGATCAGGGCATCTGGTGGCAGGTGTTCTCGCCGCTCTGGTTCATCGAACCCGACGGCAAGTTCGTCCCTGATCTCGCGCGCGAAGTCCCGACCGTCGAGAATGGCGGCCTGTCGGCCGACGGCCTGACCTGGAAGATCAAGCTGCGCAGCGACGTGAAATGGCACGACGGCACGCCGTTCACGGCCGAGGACGTGAAGTTCTCGCTGGACCTGATCAACAATCCCGATTTCCGCGTCCGCAACCGCGTCGGCCACAACCTCGTCAAGGACATTAAGGTCGTCGCGCCCGACGAGATCCACTGGCGCATGGAGGCTCCCTATTCGCCCTACATGTCGATCCTGTCGCTCACCTTCATCGTGCCAAAGCACATCCTGGAGAAGCTGTCGGATCCGAACGCCTCGCCGTTCCACAATGCGCCTGTCGGCACCGGGCCGTTCCGCTGGGGCGAGCGCGTGCCCGGCGACCACATTCAATTGAATGCCCACGCCGGCTATCACGGCAAGGGACCTTACGTCGAACGCGTGGTCTTCAAATACATTCCCGATCTCACGGTCCTCTACACCCAGTTCCGCACGGGGCAGGTCGACTACACCGGCCTGCAAGGCATCTTGCCGAACTTCGTGCAGGAGGCGAAGACGCTGAAGGGCCGCAAGATCTTCGTCTCCGCGACGTCGTCGGTGGAGCACGTCGCGCCCAACCTCGAATTCGGTCCCTTCGCCGATCGCGCGGTGCGCGAGGCGCTCTACCTTGCCATCAACAAGCAGGCGATCATCGATGCGCTGAACTACGGCCTGCCGACGCAGACCGAGAGCTTCGTGCCGCAGCAGGCCTGGTCGTTCCAGCAGGGCCTGCCGCAGCACAAATACGATCCGGCCAAGGCCAACGCGCTGCTCGACGCGGCCGGTTGGACCCGCGGTTCCGGCGGCATTCGCGAGAAGGGTAGTGTCAAGCTCGAATTCACCAACTCGACGACGTCGGGCAATGCGGTGCGCGAGCAGACCCAGCAGCTCCTGATTCAGGACTGGCGCGCGATCGGTGCTGCGATGCGGGTCAACAACATGCCGGCCGCCGTGATCTGGGGCGATTTCTGGCAGCAGTCGAAGTTCAATTCGGTGCTGGTGTCCGTGAACTTCATGCTCGGCAGCGACCCCGACGTGACGCCGCGCTTCGGCTCCGGCGCTATCCCTGCCAAGGGCGGCCGCGGTTACAACACCTATCAGTACAAGAGCCCGGAGGCCGATCGTCTCCTTGCCGAGGGCGCCAAGCAGTTCGATCTCGCCCAGCGCAAGACGACCTACGGCGATCTGCAAAAGCTGATCCGCAACGACCTCGCCATCCTGCCGCTGTTCCAGGGTTTTATCGCCGAAGGCGTGAAGGAGGGGCTGCAAGGCTTCCGCCCCAACATCAACACCTCGATCAATTGCTGGAACATCCGCGAATGGTACTGGGCCTGATGCCTCAGGCTCGCGGGATCGCCTGAGATGGCCCGTTACGTCGCCAACCGCCTGGCGCAGGCGATCATGCTGCTGGTGATCGTCTCCGCGATCGGGTTTGCCATCCTGCATCTGGCCCCCGGCGGTCCGCTGTCGCAATACGCGGCGTCCGCGCAGATGACGCAGGAGGACCTCGACCGCGTCACCAGGCAGCTCGGCCTCGATCGCCCGTTGCCGATCCAGTATCTCGACTGGTTCGGCCGCATGCTGAAAGGCGATTGGGGCAAGTCCTATCGCGACGGCGAGGCGGTGCTGTCGGTGATCTCCTCCCATCTCGGCGCCACGCTGGAGCTGATGGCGACGGCGACGATCATCGCGGTTTTGCTCGGCTGCTGGATCGGCGTGTTGGGCGCGCTGCGCCGCTATTCGCTGTTCGATACGCTGGCGACCGTCGGCGCCATGATCGCGCTGTCGATCCCGACCTTCTGGTTCGGCCTCGTCACCATCTACGTGTTCTCGGTGAAGCTCGGCTGGCTGCCGGCCGGCAATCGCCAAACCGTCGGCGATGGCTCCTTCCTAGACCTGCTGCATCATCTGATTGCGCCGGCGCTGGTGCTGGCGCTGGTCGAGACCGCGATGTGGGGCCGCTTCATGCGCTCCTCCATGCTCGAGGTGATCAACCAGGATTACATCCGCACCGCGCGCGCCAAGGGCATGCCGGAATGGCGCATCCTCACCGTACACGCGCTGCGCAACGCCCTGCTGCCGATGATCACGGTGGCCGGCCTCCAGTTTCCGACGCTGCTCGGCGGCGCCCTGGTCGCCGAGACCGTGTTCACCTGGCCCGGCATGGGCCGGCTGTTTCTGGATTCCATCGGCTACCGCGACTATCCCGTGGTGATGGGCATCCTGATGTTCTCGGCGACCATGGTGCTGATCGGCTCGCTGCTCGCCGACATCCTCTACGCCGTCGTCGATCCGCGCATCCGGGTGGGCTAGGAATGACGGCTGCGACCCTCTCGACCGCTCAGCTCGCGCCCGGCCAGGCCGCATGGCGGCGCTTCCGCCGGCACCGGCTTGCGCTTGCGGGGGCTGTCATCATTCTGGTTCTCGTCCTCGGCTCGGCCTTGGGTCCTTATCTGCTGCCGTTCGACGACACCTATATCGACATCATGAAGCGGTTCGCCCCGCCGTTGTCGGGCGCGCACATCCTCGGCACCGACGAGCTCGGCCGCGACGTGCTGGCGCGGCTGATGATGGGCGGGCGGATCTCGCTCTCGATCGGCATCGTCGCGATGGTAATCGCGATGGTAATCGCGATGGCGGTCGGAATCGCCGTCGGCGCCTTCGCCGGCTTCTATGGCGGCGTGGTCGGCGCGGTCCTGATGCGGCTGGTCGACGCCGTGCTGTGCTTTCCGACGATCTTCCTCCTGCTTGCGCTGGCCGCCCTCACCGAACCTGGCCTGATCACCACGACGGTGCTGATCGCGGCGACCGCCTGGATGAGCGTTGCCCGCGTCGTCGAGGCCCAGGTGCGATCGCTGCGCGAGCGCGAATTCGCGGTTGCTGCGCTCGCCTTCGGCTCGTCGAACCTGCGGATCATGTTCCGCGAGCTCGTGCCCAACGCGATCGCGCCGATCGTGGTGGCGGCGACACTGAACGTCGCCAAGGCGATCCTGCTCGAATCCTATGTCAGCTATCTCGGCTACGGGATCCAGCCGCCGGCCGCGAGCTGGGGCAACATGCTCAACAACGCGCAGATCTATCTCACCAGCGCGCCGTGGCTTGCGATCGTGCCGGGCGTCGCCATCACGCTCGCGGTGACGAGCTTCAATTTCCTCGGCGACGGCCTGCGCGACGCGCTCGACCCGCGAATGAACATCCCATGACGAGCCCGACCCCGAGCCGACCTGCTTCGATCGACCTGAATAGCTGGAGTGTCCCATGTCCCCGCCGCTCACCCGTATAAACAGCGACGAACGCCTGCCGGCGCAGGCGGACGTCGTCGTCATCGGCGGCGGCGTCATCGGCGTGTCCGCGGCCTACCATCTGGCAAGGAAGGGTCTCTCCGTTGCCCTCGTCGAGAAAGGCCATGTCGGCGGCGAGCAGTCGAGCCGCAATTGGGGCTGGTGCCGCCAGCAGGGCCGCGCCCGTGAGGAGATCCCGCTGGCCCGCGAGGCGCTCCGGCTGTGGGAGGACATGCAGAACGACGCCGGTGTCGATGCCGGCTTCCGCCGCACCGGCGTGCTGTTCCTGACCAAGAGCAAGGACGAGCTGGCCAGCTGGGAGCGATGGGCCGCAACGGCGCGCGAGATGCAGGTCCACTCGACCGTCCTGACGCCGGCGGAAGTCGCTGAGCGCCTGCCCGGCAATTCCGAGAAATGGGTCGGCGGCCTGCACACACCGAGCGATGGGCGCGCAGAGCCGTCGATGGCCGTGCCGGCGCTCGCCACCGCCGCACGCAAGCACGGCGTGACCATCCACCAGGGCTGCGCTGCACGCGGGCTGGAAACGCAGGGCGGACGGGTCAGCGCCGTCGTCACCGAGAAGGGCACCATTCGCACCCAGTCCGTGCTGCTGTCGGGCGGGGCGTGGTCGTCGCTGTTCTGCCGCCGCCACGGCATCGAGCTGCCGATCGGTCTCGTCAACGCCACCGCATGCCGAACCACGCCGGGACCGGAGATCACGTCCGGCGCGCTCGGCACCGACTTCTACTGTATCCGCCGTCGCCTCGACGGCGGCTTTACACTGGCGCTGCGCAACCGGGGCACGGTCGAGCTGTCGCCAGACCTGTTCCGCTACGCGCGCACCTTCTGGCCGACCTACCTGCATCGCAAGAACGGGCTGAAACTGTCGTTCGGCAAGTCGTTCTTCGACCAGATCGTGCGCGGTACGAGCTGGAGCTTCGACAAGCTGTCGCCGTTCGAGACCGAGCGGGTGCGCGATCCGGCACCCGACATGTCGCTGGTCAACGCGGCGCTGGCTTCGCTGATCAAGTCGAATCCCGAATTGAAGGACATCGAGATCGCGGAAGCCTGGGGCGGCACGATCGACTGCACGCCGGACACCATTCCCGTGATCTCGCCGGTCGATGCCTTGCCCGGCTTCTTCCTCGCGACCGGCTTCTCCGGCCACGGCTTTGGCATTGGTCCTGCGGCCGGCAAGCTCGCCGCCGACATCGTGACCGGCGCGACGCCGCTGGTCGATCCCGCGGCCTACAGCCACAAGCGCATGATCGACGGCCGGCGTCTCGCGCCGGTCAGCCCGTTCTGAGAGTGCTGGTGGCATGACGGTTCTCTACAAAGCCAACATGGTTCGCGGCGCCGAATGGGCGCGCTTCTTCGCGGAGCGCGCGCCCGATGTGCCGTTCCGGCTCTGGCCCGACACCGGCGATCCCGCAGAGGTGCGCTACCTGGTGGCGTGGGTGCCGCCGGACGACATCGCGACGACCTTTCCCAATCTTGAGCTGGTCTTCTCGGTCGGCGCCGGCGTCGACCAGTTCGATACCACCAAGGTCCCGCCGCACATACCGCTCGTCCGCATGCTGGAGCCCGGCATCGCCGAGACCATGGTGGAATACGTCACCATGGCGGTGCTCGCCCTGCATCGCGATCTCCTGCACTTCATCAGCCAGCAGAAGGAGCAGGTCTGGCGCGAGATCCGGATCACGCCGGCCAAACGCCGGCGTGTCGGCGTGATGGGGCTGGGCCAGCTCGGCCAGGCCGTGCTCGACCGGCTCAAGGCGTTCGACTTTCCGCTTCTCGGCTGGAATCGCTCGCCGCGCGAGATTGAAGGCGTCACCTGTTACGCCGGTACGGACACCTTGCCAGAGTTTCTCGCGCAGGCTGACATCCTCGTCTGCCTGCTGCCGCTGACAGACGAGACCCGCGGCATCCTCAATGCCGATCTGTTCGCGCGCTTGCCGCGCGGAGCAGGGCTCGTCAATGTCGGGCGTGGCCCGCATCTCGTCGAAGCCGATTTTCTCGCGGCGCTCGATAGCGGCGCGCTGTCCGGTGCGGTGCTCGACGTTACCGATCCCGAGCCGCTGCCGGCGGGCCATCCGTTCTGGAGCCACCCGCGCATCCTGCTGACGCCGCACAATGCCAGCATGACGACGCCTGATACGGCCGTCGATTTCGTGCTCGACGTCATCGCACGCCATCGCCGCGGCGAAGATCTGCCGGGGCGCGTCGATCGTAGTCGTGGCTATTAGGGCAATCGCATGAGCATCGGCGCACGCAGGCCTGATCCGATCGTTGCCGAAGCGCAGGCGCCCGTGTTGTCGGTCGCGGGCCTGACCACGTCCTTTCTGCGCGAGCGGGAATGGATTCCCGTCGTCCGCGACGTGTCGTTCGATATCGCGGCCAAAGAAACCGTGGCGATCGTCGGCGAGTCCGGTTCGGGCAAGAGCGTCACCGCGCTTTCCATCATGCGGCTCATTCCGAAGGAGAGCGGCCGGGTCGAGGGGCGCGTCACGCTCGCGGGCCGCGATCTGCTGACGCTGTCCGAAGCGAGCATGACGGATGTTCGTGGCAACGATGTCGCCATGATCTTCCAGGAGCCGATGACGAGCCTCAATCCGGTGCTCACCATCGGCTTCCAGATCGCCGAGGCGCTGATCCAGCATCGCGGCCTGTCGCGCGCGGCGGCGGAGGCCGAGACCATCCGTCTGCTCGATCGTGTCCGCATTCCCGCGGCGGCATCACGCTTCCACGAGCATCCGCATCGTTTCTCCGGCGGCATGCGCCAGCGTGTGATGATCGCGATGGCGCTCGCCTGCTAGCCGAAGCTGTTGATCGCCGACGAGCCGACGACGGCACTCGACGTCACCATCCAGGCGCAGATCCTGGAGCTTCTGAAGGAGCTCCAGCAGGAGGAGGGGATGTCGATCCTCTTCATCACCCACGACATGGGCGTGGTCGCGGAGATCGCCGATCGTACCGTGGTGATGTATGGCGGGCAGGCGGTCGAGACCGATGCGACCGCGCGCATCTTCGCTGCACCCTCGCATCCCTACACAAGCGCGCTGCTCGCGGCTGTGCCGCGTCTCGGCTCGATGGGTGGGCGGACGCGGCCGATGCGGTTTCCGATCGTCGACAAGGTGACGGGCACCTCTGACGAGCCGACGGAGACACCTGAGACGGTCTCAACCGCCGAGCGGCCGCTGCTCGAAGTCGCCAACCTCACCACGCGCTTTCCGATCCGCTCCGGCTTGTTCGGCAAGGTTTCGGGCCGCGTCCACGCGGTCGAGAACATCTCCTTCACCCTGCGCGCCGGCGAGACGCTGGCGCTGGTTGGCGAATCCGGTTGCGGCAAGTCGACCACCGGCCGTTCCATCCTCAAGCTGACGGAGCCGGATAGCGGCACCGTCCTGGTCGACGGTCAGGACGTCCTCGCCATGAGCGCCCGTACCTTGCGCGACTTCCGCAAGCAGATGCAGATCGTCTTCCAGGATCCGTTCGCCAGCCTCAACCCACGAATGTCGGTGGGGACGGCGATAGCCGCGCCGCTGCTCGCCAACGGGCTCGCCACGGCATCGCAGGCGCGCGACAAGGTCGCCGACCTCCTCGTGCGCGTCGGCCTGACCGCGGATATGGCCGCGCGCTTTCCGCACGAATTCTCCGGCGGCCAGCGCCAGCGCATCTGCATCGCGCGCGCGCTCGCGCTCGGGCCGAAGCTGATCGTTGCGGACGAAGCGGTCTCCGCCCTCGACGTCTCGGTCAAGGCGCAGGTCGTCAACCTGATGCTCGACCTCCAGGCCAGCATGGGCCTTGCCTATCTCTTCATTTCGCACGACATCGCGGTGGTCGAGCGCATGAGCCATCGTGTCGCGGTGATGTATCTCGGCGAGATCGTCGAGACCGGCCCGCGCGCAGCCTTGTTCGGCAATCCGCAGCATCCCTACACGAAGAAGCTGATGGCCGCGGTGCCGGTGCCCGATCCATCGCGCCGCGGCACGAAGCGCGAGACCTCGAACGACGAGATCAGAAGCCCGGTGCGCGCGCCGGATTATCAGCCGCCGGTCCGGCAGTATCGTGAAGTCTCGCCCGGTCACGTCGTCCAGGTCTGGGGCGAGGAATGGTCGGCCTAGGGCGCGAAGGCGCGCCGCGGATGCTTTCGAGAAAGCACGATAAAGTCGTGCCATGATCTGCCGCACACGTTAACGGTGTTGTCCTTCGCGATGCCAAGCCTGTGAAATCGTGCTGAAATCACAATGAATTCACCTCGTCGCGACGAAGTGCGACCGCCTGCCACAATCTATATGCTAATCCGGGGAATCTGGACCGTCGGCCGTCGATCTTCGATAATGCATCGACTCGGAAAGGCCGACGCAGACGTGAATTTCACGGATGGAATATTGAAATGACACAAGCAGGCGTCTACGGGCAGAGGCTCGGGCGGGGCCTTCACGTGAAGGAAGCTCCGGTTCTGATCACGCGCTCGCTGCGCAGCGCGGAGCTTGCGGTCACCGAAGTCCGCAATGACAAGCCGACGTCCGAACTTTCCGGCTCGTTGCCGGCTGAAGATGCTTACCTCGTCAGCCTGAAGCTCCGCGACTATCCCGCCTGCGAATGTTGGGAGGAAGGCCGCTACGTCACCAAGGAGGATATTTGTGCGGGCGCGACCTATCTGTACGACCTCAAGCGCGACCCGCGCTATGTGATCGACAAGCCGTTTCATTCGCTCTTCTTCTATTTGCCGCGCTCGGCCCTTCACGACATGGCGAGGCAACCCGGCGCGCCGCGCATTGGCGAGCTCAGTTACGAGCCCGGTGTGGGCCATGACGACGGGGTCATCCGTCATATCGGCGCCAGCTTGCAGGAAGCACTGCGTCGGCCTGACGAGACCAACCAGCTTTTCGTCGATCACATGATGCTCGCGCTCACCGCCCACGTCGCCCAGACCTATGGCGGGCTGAAGCCTGTCGCTGAGCCTAACCGCGGCGGGCTCGCGCCATGGCAGGTGAAGCGCGCCTGCGACCGGCTCGACTCCGATCTCTCAGGCAAGGTCGCGCTGGAGCAGATCGCGACCGAGCTCGGCCTTTCGGTCAGCCACTTTTCACGCGCATTCCGGATCTCCACCGGCCTGCCGCCGCATCAATGGCTGCTGCGCCAGCGCGTGAAGGCGGCCACGCAGCTGATGACCGTCCGCAACCTGCCGTTGTCCGAGATTGCGATCTCGGCCGGATTTGCCAATCAAAGCCATTTCACGCGGGTGTTCACGCAGATGGTCGGCGTCAGTCCGGGCGCATGGCGCCGCGAAACCCATGGCGGGCAGGACGCGTAGAGCGTTTTCGCGTCAAAATCAGAATCCAAATCAGTGCCGCTTCGCCAGCGAGATCGCCTGCTTCGTGCTCCTGAATTCGTGAGGCGTTGCGCTTCAGGGCAAGCATCCCGGCCATTCCGTCAGCAGGCGGCGACATCACGCTGAGGGACGACGAAGCCAGGGTGAAGTCCGCCGATTTCCTGCACGAGGAGTTCTCGCGGCGGCATCGGCCATCCGCCTGACGAGATTTTTGCGGCGCGCCGCGGCCTACACGACGCGAATCGATCTGACGTGGCGAAACGCGGGACAGCTTGCGAACTCACGGCGCCTGTCAGTTCGCGCTTCCGCGCTCCCGAGTATGCAACGACGCAAACTTAGTCCTCCTGAAATCGTGACTGGATGGAGCGACAGCGCACAGGAGTATGTGAACAGTCTCATAGTCCATCACTCTCTTTTCGAGCTAACTCTCCCCCAAGAAATTGCTGCACCCGGAGCTGACTGACAGACACGGGTGAGATGCAATGCCTGCGAAGCCGCGAGCTCGCAGCTTTGGACTGGCTCTCGTCTTGGCTACGAGCAAGCCAGCCCCATCACTCAGCCACATCTTTTGGAAATTGGAATCAAGGGCATCGCGAAGCGCGTCCACGCAGCTTCTAATCGGGGTCGGCCGGTAGGCTGCTACTTATTGAGGAGCCCCCAATGAAGATAGGCAACGCAGTTTCCAGCGCATTTTCCCTAACGAGGTACGCCGGTAATCTTGGGATCGCCCGTTCCAGTCTTATCAAGTCGGCCCATCTCCTCGAAAGAATTGGGCTCGCAGCCGTTGGGGCCTCTTGCGGCCTCTATGTGGGTGCGACCCTGTTGCGTCAGAAAGGCGGGCTTTTTGAAAGCGGTTGGATCGTGCTGCTAACGATGCTCTACGGAGCTCTCAGCTATTATGTTGGAATTGATTTGTCCCGGTCTGTCGCTCGGAAGTCGATTTCGAGCACCTCGGAAGAATACAACGGCTCTGAGGTTGCTGAGATCATGAGTGCGGCCGGGACGTTCGGCGCGGCGATTGCAGCAACTCTGTCCGTCAGCATCCTTGTCCTTGATCAAAGCCTCCCCAATGGGCTGATAGCCTTTCTCGCCGGCTGTTGGGTCGTCGGGTCTTCGCTTCAAGTTGCGGCGGGAGCGATGGCGCGCAACTACGAAGTGCCCATGGACAAGGAATGAAGACAACTGTGCTCGCGGAAGGACGTTTGCTTGGCGTCGTGACGTGGGTACGAGCAGCAGTGCCGAATCTGGCTTCAGGTCTGAAAGTGAGTAGCTGACGGCTCATCGCAACTTCTGTCGTTCAACGCTGCGTGCAGACGATTTTTGGTAGCGCAGTCGCTCGCATCGAGCGATGTGCCTGCTTGAAGGCGGTATCGGTATTGAGCAACCTAAGTTATCGCGCAACAAACAAGACGTGCCATCATGGTGGCGTTGAGATATTGTCCTCGCGCCGTGGTCCAAAATTCTGCTAACCGCCAACCGCACGATCGGTGGAGCCAATGCAGATCGCGGAGTGGCTCGAGAAGCTGGGGCTTGGACAATACGCAGAGCGTTTTGTCCAAAATGGGATCGACATGGGCGTCCTTCCCGAGCTGATGGCCGAGGACTTCGATAAGCTCGGAGTCCTGCTTGGCCATCGCCGCAAAATTCTGCGCGCCATTGCCGACCTCGATCCAGCCGCGTTGATCGCGTCGCCGGCTCCTCCTCACGACGCCGAGCGGCGTCACCTGACCGTTATGTTTTGCGACCTGGTCGGCTCGACTGCGCTCTCCGCGCGTCTCGATCCTGAGGATATGTGGGAAGTGATCCGGGCCTACCGCGCCGCCTGTGCGAGCGTCATCGCTGCTTATGACGGCAGGATCGCCAGGTTCGTCGGTGACGGAATACTGGTCTATTTCGGCTATCCCCGCGCCCACGAGGACGATGCGGAGCGCGCAGTGCGAGCGGGCCTCGACACCATCGCTGCGGTCGGGCGACTGAGGACGGGCGCCACCGAACGGGTTGAACTTCGGATCGCAATCGCGACCGGGCTTGTGGTGGTCGGCGACCTCATCAGCGGCGATGCTTCGGAGGAGCACGCAACGGTCGGCGATACACCAAACCTTGCTGCCAGGCTTCAGAGCCTGGCGGAACCGGGAGTGGTCGTCGTCGCCTCGTCGACGCGCCGGCTGCTTGGCGATCTCTTCACTTTTCACAATCTCGGCCGCCGCGAGGTCAAGGGGATAGCCGAACCCATCGCGGTCTGGGCGGTCGAGGGGGCGGCCGCATCGGAAAGTCGCTTCGAGGCGGTCCGCGCAGCGCGTTCGATCGGCTTTGTCGGTCGCAAGGATGAGATCGATTTCACGCTCTCGCGCCAGCAGTTGGCATGGCAGGGGCAGGGCCAGATGGTGTTGATCTCCGGCGAAGCAGGCATCGGCAAGTCGCGCATCGTCGCAACGCTGTCCGAAAACCCCGCGTTGGGGGCGCACCGCCGGGTGCGATATCAGTGTTCGCCCTATCACACCAACAGCGCGCTTCATCCCTTTGTCGCGCAGCTGGAGCGCGCAGCCGGTATCCGCTCGCACGATACGCCGGAGCAGAAGCTCGACAAGCTTGAAGCAATGCTGGCGCTTGGAACGCAACAGGTCGCCCGGGCGACACCGCTCATTGCGGCTCTCCTTTCGATTCCAACCGGCGACCATTATCCGCCGCTTGGTTTGAGCCCGGCGCAGCAGCGGCGACAGACATTTGCCTCGCTTCTCGATCAGCTCGAGGGGTTGGCACGAGAGCAACCCCTGCTGGTTATCTGCGAGGATATGCATTGGGCCGATGCCACGACACTTGAACTGTTCGATCTCGGGGTCGACCGGATAAGGGGGCTGCCGATACTCATGCTCATGACATCCCGGCCAGAGTTCGAGCCCTCCTGGTCGGGCCTCGCCAACGTCAGCCTGTTGCGGCTCGACCGGCTCGACCGGCAGGACACGCGTGCGCTGGTCGAGCAGGTGACCGTTGGCCGCCAGCTGCCGCGCGAGATGATGGAGCAGATCGTCGACAAGACGGACGGCATCCCGCTATTCGTCGAGGAACTGACCAAGATGGTGCTGGAGTCCGGACTGCTCGTCGAGGATTCCGGGCGCTACCGCCTCGATAGTCCGCTCCCGCCGCTCGCCATTCCCGCGACGCTGCAGGATTCGCTGATGGCGCGGCTCGACCGGCTGGCTCCCGTCAAGGAGGTGGCGCAGATAGGCGCCGCCATCGGCCGCGACTTTTCATACGCGCTGCTAAGATATGTGACAGGACGCGATGATCTGACGCTGAGCGCTGCGCTGGGGCAACTCGAAGAGGCGGAACTGCTGGTGCGTCGCGGGACACCGCCCGAGGCAAACTATAGCTTCAGGCACGCTCTCGTTCAGGAAGCGGCCTATGAAGGCCTGCTCAAGAGCAAACGGCAGGTGCTTCACAAGCGCATCGGCGATGTCCTGCGCGAGAAGTTTCCCGTCGTTGCCGAGACTGAGCCGGAAGTTCTGGCGCACCACTTCACTGAGGCGGGGCTGAGCGAGATCGCCCTCGAATGGTGGCGCAAGGCGGGCCAGCAAGCGCTGAAGCGCTCTGCCTATTCCGAGGCGATCGCGCATCTCGGCAAGGCGATTGCGTCCGCCGATGAGGTGCCGGATGATCCCCGCCGGATGATGAGCAGGTTGCATCTTCAAATTGAGTATGGCCGTGCATTGCGAGGCAGCCTCGGCCACAGCGCTCCCGAAACGGTAGCCGCATGGACGCGTGCCCGACAGTTCGCTGCCGACATCAATGATCCTGTTGAACTCGCGCCGGTCCATTCGGGTCTCTTCAATGCTTGCCTGACACACGGCGAACTCGCTCCGATGCTGGAGCTGGCGGATTCCATCAGGAGCGCCGCTGACCGACGACCGGACTCACCGGTAGCCGCCGTCGTTTCACATTGGACGGGCGGGGTGACCTGCTGGTTCGGCGGTGACTATTTGAACGCGAGGATGCATCTCGAGCAGGCACTCGAGATCTATGGTGCCGAGCCGGATCCCGCGACGTTCAGGGCTTCGGCACTGGATCTCCCGTTCGTGATCATGAGGTTTCTTGCCCTGGTGCTTTGGCCACTTGGCAAGATCGCGCGCGCACGCCGCCTCGCCGCCGAAGCGGTGAGTGCTTCGGGAGAAAAACGGGCGCTGTCCCAGGCCAACGCGCTGGTTCATCGTGCGGTGTTCGACGGACTATGCGGAGGCATGTTGCAGCAAACGGAGACGATCCTGGCGCTCGGTCTCGCGCGCGACCACACGATGCCGTTGTATGTGGCCGCCGGCACCTACCTGGATGGCCTCGCCAAGTGGCGTGCCGGCGACCAAATGACCGGACTGACGGAAATGCGTCGCGGCTGGACCTTGCTGCACGAGAATGACTGCTATCTCTGCGAGCCGTTTTGGGGGATGCATGTCGCCTTGGCGAACGCAGCGTCGGGCCAACTCGAAACCGGGCTGGAAATCTTGAGCGAATTGATCGCATGGACCGGGCAATCCGGCCAGCATTGGCTTGATGCCGAGCTGCATCGCGCCCGCGGCGAGCTTTTGTCGCGTCTTGATCCTTCGGACGAATCCAGTGCCGAAGCTTCCCTCAAGCGAGCGATTGAGATCGCACGACACCAGCAGACGAAGACTTTCGAGCTCCGCAGCGCCCTTGGACTTGCACGCCTGCACAAGAGAAATGGCCGAGCAGGCGGGGTATCCGAAGTGCTCGCTCCCGTGCTGGCCGAATTCGATGTGGAGCGAAATCTTTCTGAAGTCGTGGAAGCGAAAGAGCTGCTCGAGCAAGTGCATTAGGCACGTGCCGTTTTCCCCCAGTCTGGGGGCAGGGAATGACCGTCAGGAATTCACGTGCACGAAATCCCGCAGCAGCGGATAGATCTCGTTATTCCACCGCTTGCCCGAGAATACGCCGTAATGGCCGACGCCGGCCTGCATGTGGTGGACGCGGCGATAGGCGCGCACACCGGTGCAGAGGTCTTGGGCGGCGAGCGTCTGGCCGATCGAGCAGATGTCGTCCTTCTCGCCTTCGACCGTCATCAGTCCCATGCGGCTGACGGCCTTGGTGTTCACGGGACGGCCACGGTGCATCAACTTGCCTTGCGGCAACAGGTGCTCCTGGAACACGTCACGCACGGTCTCGATGTAGAACTCGGCCGGCAGGTCCATCACGGCGAAATATCCGTCGTAGAAGGTCTTGATGCTCGCGGCCTTCTCCTTCTCGCCCTTGGCGATATGGTTGGCGAGATCCATGTGCTGCTTGATGTGGCGCTCGAGATTCATCGAGACGAACGCCGTGAGCTGCACGAAGCCGGGATAGACCTTGCGAAGCGCGCCGCGGCATTGCATCGGCACGTAGTTGATCAGGTTCTGCTCGAACCAGTCGATCGGCCTGCTCTTGGCGAACTCGTTGACCCTGGTCGGCTGGATGCGGGTGTCGATCGGGCCTGCCATCAGCGTCAGCGTCGCAGGCCGCGAGGGGTGGTTGCCCTCGCACATGACCGCGGCGGCCGCGAGTGCCGAGACCGAGGGCTGGCAGATCGCGACCATATGCGGACGCGGGCCCAATTGGCCGAGGAAGTCGATGAGATGATCGGTGTAATCGTCGAGCCCGAAGCGGCCTTCGCGGCGTGGAATGTCGCGCGGATTGTGCCAGTCGGTGATGTAGACGTCGTGGTCCTGCAGCAGCGTTTTCACGGTGCCGCGCAGCAGCGTGGCGAAATGGCCCGACATCGGCGCCACCAGCAGCATGCGCGGCTGCTCCGGCGCGCCGTCCTTCCTGAAGTGCAGCAGCGAGCCGAACGGCGTCGCGTAGGCGACCTCCTCGGTGACGCCGACTTCGCGGTTGCCCACCATCACGCTGTCGATGCCGTAGGCCGGGCGGTCGTAGGTGAGGGTGGAGCGCGAGATCAGCTCCAGCGCGGCCGAGAGCCGGCCGACGACCTGATCCGATAGGCCCTGCGGCACCAGATTGAGGAATCTGAGCGCGGATGAAGCTCCCGCCCGCCACGGCGCGGTGAGGTCCATATGGTTCTGAAAGGCCTGATAATACATCGACATCATACTGAAACGCCCACCTTCCCGTGCTGTCATGCAATATCGAAGCCAAACGGGAGCCCTACCGCCCTCAAAACTGGCACATCGCTTGCTCCTCCTTTTGCGGGAAGCACAGGTCATGAGCACTCCCGCGGGCCGGGCGGCGTGCAAGTCACAGGCGTAGGGAAGAGGCCACATGGCGAAGGCGACACTGACCATCAGCAGCAAGAACTATTCGTCCTGGTCGCTGCGCGGCTGGCTGCTGACGAAATTTTCCGGGCTCGATTTCGAGGAGATCGTCACCGCGCCGGACGACGCGTCGGCGCGCGCGGAAATCCTGCTGCTGTCGTCGTCGATCCTGGTGCCGTGCCTGCGCCACGACGGCGCCGTGGTCTGGGATACGCTGGCGATTGCCGAATACCTTAACGAGGCGATGCCGGATGCCGGTCTGTTGCCTGATGACCGCGTCCAGCGGGCGCATTGCCGCTCGATCTGCGGCGAAATCCATTCCGGCTTCACAACGCTGCGCGCTTCGCTGCCGGTCAATCTGAAGGGGCACTTCCCCGGCTTCAAGATCTGGTCGCGCGCGCAGGCCGACATCGACCGCGTCTGGTCCATCTGGCGCGACTGCCTGGAGAAATCAGGCGGTCCCTTCCTGTTCGGCGCGAGGCGCACCATGGCGGATGCGATGTATGCCCCCGTGGTGACGCGCTTCGTGACCTATGACGTCAAGCTCGAGCCGCTGCTGAAGGCCTATGCCGATACCATCATGGCCATGCCCGAGATGATGGAATGGATCGCGGCGGCCAGGGATGAGCCGGCCGAGATCGAGGAGCTCGAGGTCGAATATTAGGCAGGCCTGACGCCTGCCTGCCTGTTTTGGGAGCGAGGTCCGGGCTGCCGCACCCGGCCGCCATGTCATTGAAGCCGTTAACTTTTAGCAGCCCTAGCCGGCTTGGACCGGCCCACGTGCTGCGCAGATATTGTATACGCGTGCGGGCTTGTTGCGACATCTAGCCGTGAACAGCCGCGTACACGGGGTTTCGGCTGATTCGGACGTGATTCGTTCGGGCCGCGTTCCGTTGGTTAAGGCAGAGCGCGGCCCCGTCGCATTTTGAGACAGACGCCGCTCGTCAGGCGAAGCCCGAGTGCTTGACGCGCGGCACGCGCCAGCCGATGACGGTGGCCTCCACCGGGACGCCGGCCGCATCGTTCTGCCATCGGCCCTCGACATAGCGGCAGGCGAACGGCAGCTGATACGTTCCGCTATGGTCCTCACACAGCACTTCGACCGGCAGGCCAGGGGGCGGTTCTCCGGCGCCATCGAATTCTGCCAGACGTCTATCGCGCGTTGCCATTCCAAAAATCTCCCCTAATCAAAGTCGCGGAAAGAGCGCCCACTTCTTCTTCCGCGCACGGTTCACTGCTCCCCGTCCAAGGGAACAAGCCAAGCTCAACGCGAGAATGCGGTACGAGTGTGGTAGCCTCCGGCGTCGGCGAGCAAAAAGCGCACATTGCCGTGATTGATTTGGATGAGGAACCTGCATGCGGCTTCGAAGCGCCGGCGTTTGTTTCGCGATGTTGTTGCTCGCCCCGCTGGCGATTGGGCCGGTCCGCGCGCAAGACGTGCCCGGCATCGAGATCTGCACCGTCGAGAAGACCATGGAGCGGCGCACGAGCTGCCTGCAGAGCAACGTCGACTTCCTGCAGAAGACGATCACCAAGCTGACGCTCGATCATCAGCAGAAGCTCGACGCCGCCAGCCGCCAGATCGACGCGCTGAAGACGCTTGTGGCCGGCCTGCAGAAGACGGTGGGCGATCTCCAGGCTGCACAGGTGAAGATCGCGGACGATCTGAAGAAGAAGCAGGACGCGCCGCCACCGAAGGACGCGGCGAAATAGGCGTCGCGGTCACGCCACGCGATAGCGCTCCATCACGCCGCGATCGGGCTCATAGCCGAGCCCGGGTTCCGAGGGCACCGCGACGTGGCCGGTGGCATCGACATCGGCGCGGCCGCCCCACAGACACGCTTCGCGTTTCAGATAGAACATCTCGACCAACCCGTCCTCGCGCGTCGCCAGCAGGTGCAATGTCGCCAGCAGGCCCGGACCGAAATACGGGGAGTGCGGGACGATCTTGACGCCGAGCTGATCGGCGAGCGCGGCGACCTTCAGGAATTCCGTGATGCCGCCGACCTTGGTCACCGACGGCTGGGCATGGCTCACCGCGCCTGCATTCATCATCTGGCGGAATTGATACTCCGTGCAGGCGTTCTCGCCGGCGGCGACGCCAGCCCGCCCTTGCGGCGGACCTCGGCGAGCGTGGCAAAATCCTCCGGCGGCCAGACCGGCTCCTCCAGAAACATCGGCTGCGCGTCCTCGCACGCCTTCGCGAATGCGATCGCCTGCTCGCCTGTGAGCGGGCAGTTCATGTCGACCATCAGCGGGATGCCGGGCCCGATCGCCTGGCGCGCGGCAAACACCGCCGGCGTCGTGGTCTCGTGCAGCTTGATGGCGCCATAGCCGAGCGCGAGCGCCTTCTTGCATTCGCCGGTGATGTTCTCAGGCGAGCCGATCCGCAGCAGGCTTGCATAAGCGGGGATGCTCGAGCGCTTGCTTGCTCCGAGCAGGCGATGCAGCGGCGCGCCCTCGATCTTCGCAGCCAGGTCCCACAGCGCGATGTCGAGCCCTGATATTGCGAACATCGTGATGCCGTAGCGGCCGAACAGATGCAGGTTGCGCTGGATCTGTTCCATCACCGCGGGAATGCCGGCGGCGTCGGGAACCTTCAGCCCGCGGGCCTGCGGCGCGATCATCTCCTCGACGGCGCTTCGCGTGGTGCGCGGGGAGACATAGGCAAAGGCATCGCCCCAACCGGTCAGTCCGGCATCGGTCGTGACCTCGACCAGCACCATGTCGAGCGCGGAGATTGCGGACGCGCCCTGGCGAAAGCTCGCGACACCGGCGTCATAGGGGATGCGGATATGGTGCGCCCGCACATCGGTGATTTCCATGACGCGGTTCCTCTTTCTGGTGAGCGGTTGCAATGAGTGTAGCTGCGAATGCCGGGGCGTTGCCAGTGGCTATTCCGGAACTATTCTCATGCGAGGACAGCAATGCCGATCAAGCGAGGCGGTGGCCGCCAGCGCATCATCGCCAGGCTTCGAACGAGGGCCCTTGACGCATGAACCCAGCCCAGCGCGCGCTCTGGTATATCGAGAGCCATCTGGCCGAGCCGATGACGCTCGACGAGATTGCTGCGATATCTGGCGTGTCGCGGTTCCACATCGTGCGGGCGTTTGCCGCAGCCACCGGACTTCCGGTGATGCGCTACGTGCGCGCGCGGCGGTTGACGGAAGCGGCGCGCAGTCTCGCGAACGGCGCGCCGGACATCCTGTCGCTGGCGCTGGAGGCGGATTACGGCTCGCACGAAGCGTTCACCCGCGCGTTCCGCGACCAGTTTGGCACCACACCCGAAACGGTGCGGGCGGCAACGTGCCTCGACCAACTCAAGCTTCAGGAGCCGATCCTCATGGACTCCACCATGCTCGACCATCTGGTCCCGCCGCGTTTCGAAACCGCGAAGGCCTTCCTCGTCGCCGGCCCCGCCGAGCGCATCTCCTGCGACAACGGCGCCGCCATTCCGGGACTGTGGCACCGCTTCCATCAGGAAGTCGCCGACATTCCCGCGCGCGTCGGCCAGGGAAAATCTCAAGTCGCCTATGGCGTCTGCTGCAACGGCGATGATTCCGGCAATTTCGACTACATCGCCGGCGTCGAGGTCGCCGATTTCTCCGACTTGCCGCGCCGCTTCGGTCGCATCCGCATTCCCGAGCAGCGCTACGCGGTGTTCACCCACGCCGAGCACGTCGCCTCGATCCGCCGCACCGTCAACACGATCTGGAATCAGTGGCTGCCGGCGTTCGGCCTGAAGGCTGCGGATGCGCCGAACTTCGAGCGCTATGACGCGAAATTCGATCCCGCGACCGGGAATGGCGGCTTCGAGATTTGGATACCAGTGCGGGAGTAAGTACGATCCGGACCCGAAGGGCCGCGTTCGCGCAAAAGTGCGCAGCGATTTTCCGAAGAGATCATGCCCAAGCAAGACCTAAAGCGCGATATGTCATCGCGCTTTACGTTGCAACGCTGGCATACCATCCCGCTTGCTTGGCAAGCCCCGGCGACTTTGTCATAACCGCAGGCAAATCTTGCGTGTGGGGCCCGTGCCGGACATCCCGTGCAAGCCATAACAAGCAGCCGGGAGGGTCCCCATGTCCAACGTTCACGTTCTCGCCACCGACCTCGAATTTCTCGAAGGGCCGGTGGTCATGCCGGACGGCTCGGTCGTGCTGGTGGAAATTCGCGGCCAGCGCCTGACCCGAATCTATCCCGACGGCCGCAAGGAGGTCGTCGCCAAGGTGCCGGGCGGCCCGAACGGCGCAGCCCTCGGCCCCGACGGCAAGATCTACATCTGCAACAATGGCGGCTTCTCCTGGATTCCGACCGGCAAGATGATCATGCCCGGCCCGCAGCCGGACAGCTATCTCGGTGGCTCGATCCAGCGCGTCGATCTGCAATCGGGCAAGGTCGAGACCGTCGTGACCAAATGCGGCGAGCACGATCTGCGCGGGCCGAACGACCTCGTCTTCGACAAGCACGGCGGCCTCTGGTTCTCCGATCTCGGCAAGCGCCGCGCCCGCGAGATGGATGTCGGTGGCATGTATTATCTCAAGCCCGGCATGACCGAGATCGTCGAGGTCGTGCATGGCGTGCTGCCGGCGAACGGCATCGGCCTGTCGCCGGACGAGAACACCGTCTACATCGCGGAGACGCCCACGGGGCGGCTCTGGGCCTATGAGCTCTCCGCGCCCGGCGCGCTCAAGCCGCGCGAGGTGATCTACCGCGGCGAGCGCGGCAAGCCGATCTGCGGCCTCGGCGGCTACCAGATGTTCGACTCGCTCGCGGTGGAGGCGAACGGCAATGTCTGCGTCGCCACCCTCGTCTCCGGCTGCATCTCGGTGATCGCGCCTGACGGTACGCTGGTCGAGCAGGTCCCGACCGGCGATCGCGTCACCACCAACATCGCCTTCGGCGGCCCCGAGCTTAAGACCGCCTACATCACGCTCTCAGGCAAGGGCGAACTGATCGCCATGGACTGGCCGCGCGGCGGTTTGCCGCTCAATTTCCTAAACAAGTAAACGGTGCTAGTGACCGTCATTGCGAGCGAAGCGAAGCAATCCAGGAATGCGTCCGCGATGACAGTCTGGATTGCTTCGTCGCTTCGCTCCTCGCAATGACGTTAAGGAGAGACTTCAATGCCCTGGCCTGATCCCGTCACCCTGCGTGGGCAGCACGCCCGTCTCGAGCCGCTGTCGAAAGAGCATCGCGAGGGGCTGGTGGAGGCCGTGAAGGACGGCGAGCTCTACACGATCTGGTACACCGCGATCCCGACGCCGGAGAACGTGGCCAAGGAGATCGACCGCCGCTTGGGCCTCCAGGCCGCAGGCTCGATGCTGCCGTTCACCGTGTTCGATGCCGGCGGCAAGATCGTAGGCCAGACCACCTATATGAACATCGATGCCGCTAATCGCCGCGTCGAGATCGGCTCGACCTGGTATGCGAAGAGCGCGCAGCGCGGGCCGCTCAACACGCAGTGCAAGATTCTGCTGCTGACCCACGCCTTCGAGACGCTGAACTGCATCGCGGTCGAATTCCGCACGCATTTCTTCAACCATCAGAGCCGCCGCGCCATCGAGCGCCTTGGCGCCAAGCAGGACGGCATCCTGCGCAGCCACCAGGTCACGCCCAACGGCACGCTGCGGGACACCGTGGTTTACAGCATCACCGCCGCCGAATGGCCGACGGTGCGGACGCATTTGAATTATCAACTCAACGACAAGCCGCGCTGAGCGGCCGAGGCACCATGGACAGATTCGATTATGTGATCGTCGGCGCGGGCTCCGCCGGCTGCGTACTGACCAGCCGGCTCAGCGAAGATCCGAACGTGAGCGTCTGCGTGCTCGAAGCGGGCCCGAGCGACTGGCATCCCTACATCCATCTGCCGGCGGGCTTCATCAAGACGTTCCACATGAAGAGCATCAACTGGGCCTACCAGCAGGAGCCGGGGCCCTACACCGGCGGGCGCAGCATCTATGCGCCGCGCGGCAAGACGCTCGGCGGCTCGTCCTCGATCAACGGCCACATCTACAATCGCGGCCAGCGGATGGATTTCGACACCTGGGCGCAGATGGGCAATCGCGGCTGGGGTTATGCTGACGTGCTGCCTTACTTCAAGCGGTTGGAAAAGCGGGTCGGCGAGGGCGAGGACACCTATCGCGGCCGTGACGGCAACCTCACCGTTACCACGATGGACTGGCGCGATCCGCTCTGCGAGGCCTTCATGGAAGGCGCGGTCTCGCTCGGCATTCCCCGCAACCCCGATTACAACGGCGCTAAGCAGGAAGGCGTCTCCTACTGCCAGCGTACCATCAACAACGGCCTGCGCGTCTCCGGCTCGACCGCGTTCCTCAAGCCCGCGATGAAGCGGCCGAACGTGCATGTGCACACCCACGCGCACGCGACCGAGATCATTTTTGAAGGCAAGCGCGCCGTCGGCGTGCGCTACACCAAGGGCGGACGTGGCGGCACGTCGGTGGAAGTGCGTGCCAACAAGGAAGTGATCCTCTCCGGCGGCACCTATAATTCGCCGCAGCTGCTTCAGCTCTCCGGAATCGGCTCACCCGATCTGCTCGGCGCGCACGGCATCGCGGTGCGCCACGCGCTGCCGGTCGGCGAAGGTCTGCAGGATCATTACGCCCCGCGCACCGTAGCGCGCGTGAAGGACATCAAGACCATCAACGAGCTCCGCCGCGGCTTCTCGCTGTGGATCGAGGCGCTGAAATGGGCGACGGCGCGCCGCGGGCTGCTCTCGCTGTCGCCGACCATGGTCTATTGCTTCTGGCATTCCGGCGAGAGCGCGGACTCGTCCGACTTGCAACTCACCTTCACGCCGGCGAGCTACAAGGAAGGCGTGCAGGGCCAGCTCGAGGACGAGCCCGGCATGACGGTGGCGTCCTGGCAGCAGCGTCCCGAGAGCCGCGGCTATGTCCGCATTCGCTCCAACGATCCGTTCGCGCCGCCGATCATCCAGACCAACTATCTCGACGCCGAGCTCGACCGCCGCGTCATCGTCGGCGGCATGAAGCTCGCGCGCAGGCTTTTGAAGAGCGCGCCGCTGTCGCCCTATTACGCCTACGAGGATTTCCCGGGTCCGAACATCAACGCCGACGACGAATTCCTCGCCGCCGCCACCGAACGCGGTACCACCACCTTCCACCCCGGCTGCACCTGCCGCATGGGCCCGGCGGACAGCACATGGGCGGTGGTCGACGACCAGCTCCGCGTCCATGGGTTGGAGGGCCTCCGCGTCATCGACGCCTCCGTGATGCCGCGTATGATCTCGGCGAACTTGAACGCATCCACCATGATGATCGCCGATCGTGCCTCCGACCTCATCCGCGGCAAGCAGCCGATGGAAGCCGCGCGCGTGCCGGATGCGGCGGTGGCGTGAGGTACTTGAGCCCTGGCGTCAAGTCATCGATGAACGGGAGCGCCTTCTTCTGGAAGAGGAGTTAAGGAAGGAGATTGGCGACCGGCACCCGCTTGTCGGTTTGGAGATCAAGGTGCTTGGTAGGCGAGATGACCGTGACGACGTCCTTGCCTCGCCGGAAGATGGAAGAGTGGCCGAAGTTCACTTGACTTGGTCCGGCAGGAAGGAGGCTCATCCAAGCTGGCCCAGAACCGCCATTTTTGATTCGATGGACAAGTGGCGGACAGGGGCTGATCTGACGTAGCCCGATTGAGCGAAGCGCAACCCGGGCTACAGACGTGACCCGTCAGGCAAAACACCCCGCCACCCGTCGTGCAACAAGATCAAACGCCCACCCTCAAAAGAGGAAAGAGGATGGGCGCGCGGTGACTTATGACTTGATGACGTCCTACTTCTTCTCGGCGCTGGCTTCCTTAGCTGGGGGCGGCTTTATGCCGACGGTCAACTGGCGGATTTTTAAAGCGCCGCCTTCACGGATGTTGATGGAACCCCAGAACACCGTGACCTTAGTGGCGTCACCGCTCTTAGGATCCTTGCCGAAGATGTCCGTCTCGCCGTTGGCAACGACCAGATCGTTGTTGATGACCGACATGTTGCCGACTCTGATCTCAATATGATCGGTGCCGTTCTTGAAGTTGTTTTCGTATACGGTCTTGAGATCGGAAAACACACCGCCCGGGTTGATCTGGACCCCGTCCTTTGTATAGAGCGCAGCAACACAGGCCGCGTCTTTCTTGGCGACGCAGTCGGTGTAGGCGACGGCTATTTTTTCAGCCTCCTGCTTGACCTCATCGGCCAGCGCCGGTGCAGAGATGAAAGCGGAAGAACACAATGCCAAGAGCAATGAACGTCGCTTCATAACAACTTCCCCTCTGGTTGTGATGCACAATTGCATCGCGACGTCCTCCAACGTAGGACGCTGCGTTGCATTTGCTCCGAGGGGCGTCTTCTTCGTCAGGCTGAAACACTACCGGTTTGCGAGTATACACCATTTTGCACGGCTTAACGCGCCAACCTTGACCATCGACGACGGGGCGCGGGCATTCCTCGAGAATGCAGCGAATGCGTTACTGTTTCGAGAAAGACAGGCACATTGACGCATGCCGCAGATGAAAGTGTCTTGCTCGACGCGCGCGGTGGCCTACTTGTTCATCATCCGGCGGAGCTTCCAATCGACATCCCTGGCGTTCTCTCCGCAACGGCCTGCTTCACCATCGTCATTACGTTCGGTCCGACGGCTCCTGGCGGACGCGCCTTTGCGGGTCCTTTATGATCCGCCTCAACTCCGCGGCTACGCCATCCAACACCGCGCGCTTTTCCTTCATCCGCTTGGAGTGATTGTAGATCTTGCCGGTGACGGTCGGCACGATCACGTCACCCTTCTTGCTGACGGCATGATCGAGGCACTTCGCGATCCACGCATCGTCGAAGCCGAGGTCGCCGGCCAGGGTTGCCGCTGTCCGGCGCAGGTCATGCGGCGGATGTGGCATTTGCGTCAACCGGCGCGGTGTCGGCGACTTTCGCAGGGGTGAGGGAGGCCAGAACGAATTCGGCTCCCGGGAGAGCACGGCATAAGCCGTCCAACCACTGCGCAGGGAAGGCCGTGTGTTTGGCTTCACCTGTATGCCGCTGTGCAGTTCTTCTGCGTGTGCTTTCGCACAGCGGACCGTGGGTGCCAGCCGGCACCCGGCCTTCCCTGCGCCCTCTTTCCTGGAGGGCGTGACGGAGACGGCGAAGCTCGGGCGAAATGCGCCGCGAGGATGCTGCGGCGTGTCTGCGCTCGCAATGACGATGTGGAGAGCGTGCGCTTTCCCTCTTTCCTCGAGCGCGGCTCCTCGGGACATTCACCCTTAAATTGCAGGATGCGCCTTGACGTAGTAGAAACAGCAGATGCGCTTCATCTCAATACTCTGCCTCTTGATCCTCACGATCTCTCCCTGCTTTGCCCAGTCTCCCCGGGTTTCCGCAGAGGTGACGACCCTGATCAGCCAGGGGCCGCTGCTCGCGGTGCTCGATCATGACAATTCATCCGCGCTTTCGCTGGTGACCCTGTTCAGGAAAATTCACGCCGCGCAAAAGCTGCCGCAGCCGGCGGTCGCCACCGGCCCGACGCGGGCGAGCGATTTGTCTCAATTCAGTGGGACCTACGCGCAGTTCGCTGCCGTGATGTCCGCCGACATCACGCGTATCACAGCGGGACTCGGCATCGATTGGGAAAAGGAGATCCTGAAAACCTACGACCCGAGGTCGGCCAGAACGGACGCCGGCAAGACGCTGCGGCTGAATGGCAACGTTGCGCGCGTGTTTAACGAGAGATGGCTCGGTTCCAGCGACGGATTGTTTCTCCTGTCGGGCGTCGTCAATCGGATGGACCGCCGCGATTTCGATTCCGCGCATTGCGGCGAATTGCGCTTCATCTACCGGCTCGGCTACGAAGTGAGGATGAACGGCAAGACTTACGCGTCGCGCATGCCGTTCACCGTGAACATGGTGTTCAGTTACGCGGATGACGGCAGGAATTGCCAGGACGTCGCCTCGCTGTGGCGCGTCGCCGGGATCGATACTGACGATCCGGCAGTAGTTGCCCAACGCCTGCTGCAGGGGCCGCTGGATCTTTCGCGACTCATCTTCAAGCAGATGGAGATCAATGCGCAGGTGGTGCGCTTCCCATCAGACCTCGAAAACATGGAGAACCGCAAATTCGCCGGACAGGCGATCTACTGGATGCGGATCTTCGCGCTGAGGGATGGCAAGTTTCAGCCGACACGGCTGGAAAATACGCCTGATGTGCAGGCAATCCTGAAGGATCCCGCCAAGCAGAAGCAGTTGCAGGACTATCTCGCCGGCCACATCGCCGAGATCGACAACGGGACCTTCAGGATACCGGAGAGCCTGGAGGCCGATATCGCGCTGAGTTTTTCCACTGCCGGCAGCGCGCGCATGGCCAATCGTCCCTTCGATCTCGCAATCAGCGGCGAGCAGGCGGCACGGATCGTCGCGGCGGCGGGTGTCCCCGGGAGGTCACCAAAATTCGTGCAATCCGGCGCGGGTCTGCTCGAACGCCTGAACACGTCGTCCTGCATGGGCTGCCATCAATCATCCTCGACCGCCGGATTCCATTTTCTCGGCGTGGACCGGTTCGATTTCGGCCGCGACGCGGACGCGATCAGGAGCGCGCTTGACGGTAACGAGTTGCAATTGCCGTTCTCGCCCCATGTCTACGCGGAACTTGTTCGCCGCAAGGACTATGTCGAGCGGGTTTCGCTCGGTCAGGCGCCGAACAGTTTTCGTCCGCATCCTTCGGCGCCCCCGGCGGCCTGGGAAAGCGGAAATCCGGCCTATGTTGTCGCCGGCGACAACATGCCGTGCCCTTTGAATGCGGATCTGGCGCATGCCGCGAAATGGAGCTGCAATGCCGCGCGCAACCTCACTTGTCAGGCGTTGGTGACGAACGCCGCGACCTCCTCCAATCTCGGCCAATGCGTGGCCGCGGCACAGAATGTCGTCGCGGGTTTGAGCTGCCGCTCAAACGTCATCGAGGACTCCACAGCGAAGACCGCCGCCAACAACCCGCTCGGCTTCAACCTGCGCGCGTTCGGCGACCGCGTCAGCAAGGAAGAACTCGTCTACAAGCTGCCGGAAGGAAAATTGAGCGGCTATGGCTACAACTGCCGTCCAACCAAGATCGGCGTGCCACTGGGCCGCGTCACGCGTCCCTGCAGGCCCGAGGAGGCGTCGCTGGCGGTGATCCGGCCCGGCAGCGTGCCCGAGGAAATCTGCGCGATCGTCGGAGGCAAGGGCTTTGAGCAGATGGCCAAGGGATATTTCGACAGCGGCATTTTCGCCGCTGGCGTCGGCCGCGGCCTCCTGAACACATGCTCGCCGTCGCGGTTTTGCCGCGAGGACTATATTTGCCAGCAGATGCCGGATTTTGTCACGAGTGCAAGGTTCAACGTCAGTGCCCCGGCGTTGAATAACTTGAGAAGCCGAGAAATCGGGTTCTGTACCCCAACCTATTTCGTTTATCAGCTCCGCCTTGACGGTCATCCGAATCCGAGATGACGCGAGGAAGCGCGGCCCGGAGTAGCGGTAGGAATTGCGGTCAGGTTGTCTCTGCGCGCTGGCAGATCAAACCTCCCTCCGGCTCAAAAACGCCAGCCGCTCGAACAGATGCACGTCCTGCTCGTTCTTGAGCAGCGCGCCGTGCAGCGGCGGGATCAGCTTGCGCGGGTCGCGTTCGCGCAGTTGCTCCACGCTCATGTCCTCGTTGAGCAGCAGCTTGAGCCAGTCGAGCAGCTCGGAGGTCGACGGCTTCTTCTTCAACCCCGGGACCTCGCGCACCTCGAAGAAGATGCGCAGCGCTTCCTCGACCAGGCGCTTCTTGATGCCGGGGAAGTGGACGTCGACGATGCGGCCCATGGTGTCGGCGTCGGGGAACTTGATGTAGTGGAAGAAGCAGCGGCGCAGGAAGGCGTCCGGCAGCTCTTTCTCGTTGTTGGAGGTGATCATCATGATCGGGCGCTGCTTGGCCTTGATCGTCTCGCCGGTCTCGTAGACATGGAATTCCATGCGGTCGAGCTCGAGCAGCAGGTCGTTCGGAAACTCGATGTCGGCCTTGTCGATCTCGTCGATCAGCAGCACCGGGCGCTGCTCGGCGGTGAAGGCTTCCCACAGCTTGCCGCGCTTGATGTAGTTCCTGATGTCGGAGACACGGGCATCGCCGAGCTGGCTGTCGCGCAGGCGCGACACCGCGTCGTATTCGTAGAGGCCCTGCTGCGCCTTGGTGGTGGACTTGATGTGCCAGGTCAAAAGCGGCGCGTTCAGCGCCTTCGCCACTTCCTCCGCCAGCACGGTCTTGCCGGTGCCGGGCTCGCCCTTGATGAGCAGCGGGCGCTCCAGCACGATCGAGGCATTGACGGCGACCTTGAGATCGTCGGTCGCAACATAGTCCTTGGTGCCGGTAAATTTCATCGCGCGTCCTTGTTGGTCGTCGTCCCGGGCGTTGCCAATTTCATTGCCCCGGTCGCGACATGGGAACGGCCGCTCATGGCGGCCGTTCCTGGTTCGGTCAGGCTTTCAGACCCGTTTTATCAGCGAAAGGATGACGAGCACAATCACCGCGCCGATGGTGGCGTCCACGATGGCGCCGATCGTGCCGGTGGCCAGCGCAATATGCAGTTGCGGCAGCACCCAGCTCGCCACCAGCGCGCCGATGATGCCGACCACCATGTTGCCGATCAGGCCAAATCCCGCCCCATGGACAATCTTGCCGGCAAGCCAGCCGGCGATCGCGCCAATGATGAGCGCTGCGAGAATTCCCATTGCAAACGTCCCCAAAACAACCCCGTGAGACGGTCAATTCTAGAGCAAAAAGCCGACCGGTCCAGCGTCCCGCGGCGGGCTCCGCCCCTTGACGTTGGCCCCCCGACGGGCAATCTGTCACCCATGTTCCTGCAATTCTTCACTTCTCTGCGCGATGCGCAGGTCCCCGTGACGCTGCGCGAATACCTCACGCTGATGGAGGCGCTCGACGCTGATCTGTCGGACTATTCGGTCGAGAATTTCTACTATCTGTCGCGCACCTCGCTGGTGAAGGACGAGCGCAACCTCGACAAGTTCGACCGCGTCTTCGGCACGGTGTTCAAGGGGCTGGAAAGCCTGCTCGACGCCATGGAGAAGGCGGAGATCCCCGAGGAATGGCTGAAGAAGCTCGCCGAGAAATACCTCAGCGAGGAGGAAAAAAAGCAGATCGAGGCGATGGGCTGGGACAAGCTCATGGAGACGCTGAAGAAGCGCCTCGAGGAGCAGAAGGGCCGGCACCAGGGCGGCTCGAAGTGGATCGGCACCGCCGGCACCTCGCCGTTCGGCGCCCACGGCCACAATCCCGAAGGCGTTCGCATCGGCCAGGAGAAGAACCGCAACAACCGCGCCGTGAAGGTGTGGGACAAACGCGAGTTCAAGGATCTCGACGGCAATGTCGAGCTCGGCATCCGCAACATCAAGGTGGCGCTGCGGCGCCTGCGCAAGTTCGCGCGCACCGGAGCGCCGGACGAGCTCGATCTCGACACCACCATCCGCGAGACCGCCAATCACGGCTATCTCGACGTCCACATGCGGCCCGAGCGGCGCAATGCGGTGAAGCTGCTGGTGTTCTTCGACATCGGCGGCTCGATGGATTCGCATATCGAGCAGGTCGAGGAGCTGTTCTCAGCGGCGAAGAGCGAGTTCAAGCACATGGAGTATTTCTACTTCCACAACTGCCTCTATGAAGGCGTGTGGAAGCAGAACAAACGCCGCTTCACCGACCGCACGCCGACCTGGGACGTGCTGCACAAATACCCGCACGACTACAAGGTCGTGTTCGTCGGCGACGCATCGATGTCGCCTTACGAGATCATGGTGCCGGGCGGCTCTGTCGAGCACGTCAACGAGGAACCCGGCTCGGTCTGGCTCGACCGCATCATCCGCACCTATCCGCATACGGTGTGGCTCAATCCGGTGCAGCAGAAGCATTGGGACTATTCGGAATCGACCACCATCATCAAACGCATTTTTGCCAACCGCATGTACCCGATCACGATCGAGGGGCTCGAGGGTGCGATGAAGGAATTGACGCACTAGCTGCACGCGCCGTCAGTCCGGACGGCCGCGCAGCGGCCGACAAGAGGGAGAACCACATGCCCCAGACCATCACCCGCGGCATCAAGGCGCTGATCGACGAGGCCAATGCCGAGATCGAGACGCTCAACGCCAAGGAGGCCATCGAGATCTCCAAGAACGGTGACGTCGTCATCGTCGACATCCGCGACCCCCGCGAGATCGAGCGCGACGGCCGCATCCCCGGCGCGTTCGCCTGCACCCGCGGCATGCTCGAATTCTGGATCGATCCGCAGAGCCCCTACGCAAAACCGATCTTCCAGGAGGACAAGAAATTTGTCTTCCATTGCGCCGGCGGCATGCGCTCCGCGCTCGCGGCCAAGACCGCCAAGGACATGGGCTTGAAACCCGTCGCCCACATCGCCGGCGGCTACGCCGCCTGGCGCGATGCCGGCGGCCCGGTGGAGCAGTGGGAGCCGAAGAAGAAGGGGTGAGGTGAACACCTCCCTCACCACATACTCCGTCATGCCCGGGCTTGACCCAAGGCATCCACGTCTTTGCCGCGACGAAGAACGTGGATGGCTGGGACAAGCCCGGCCATGACGACTGAGACAACTGCCGGAGCATGCAATGACCACCGACCCCCTCGTCTCCACCGAATGGCTCGCCGCCCACATCAACGACTCCAACGTCAAGATCCTCGACGCCAGCTTCAAGCTGCCGGGCGTGCTGCCGCTGCCGAAGGACGATTATCTCACAGCGCATCTGCCGGGTGCCGTGTTCTTCGACGTCGATGCGGTGTCGGATCATTCCAACCCGCTGCCGCACATGTATCCGAGCGCCGAGCAGTTCGGCCGTGACGCAGGCCAACTCGGCATCTCCAATGCCGACACCGTCGTGCTCTACGATGCCGGCGGCTGGGTCGCTGCTCCCCGCGCCTGGTGGATGTTCCTGGCCTTCGGCCACAGCAATGTGCGCATCCTCAATGGCGGGCTGAAGAAGTGGCGCGCCGAGGGGCGTCCGGTCGAGAGCGGCGAGGCGAAGCCAAAGCCGGCGAGCTTCAAGGCGAGCTACGATTCAAAACGCGTGCGCAGCATGCAACAGCTGATCGCCAACGTCGAAAGCGGCAAGGAGCAGGTGATCGACGCACGCGCCGCTGATCGCTTCGAGGGCCGCGCGCCCGAGCCGCGCGCGGGCATTCGCTCCGGCCACATCCCTGGCGCCCGCAACGTGCCCTACAATCTGCTGTTCGATGCCGCGACCGGCACCATGAAGCCGCTCGAGGACTTGCGCGCCGCCTTCGCGAACGCCGGCGTCAAGCTCGATGCGCCGATCGTGACGAGCTGCGGCTCGGGCGTGTCCGCCGGCGTGTTGACGCTCGCACTCTATCGCCTCGGCATCACCGACACCGCGCTCTATGACGGTTCGTGGTCGGAATGGGGCCAGGCCAGCGGCCCGCCGGTCGCGACCGGGCCGGCGTAACCTTACTGGCGCGTGCGCGTGGCCGTTGTCGCCAGCATCTGCTGCGGCTGGCCGAACGGATCATAGCTCTGCCGCAACTGCTGAGGCGGAGGACGCCGCACCATGCGGTGCCGCTTCTTCGCCTTCGCCTGGCGTTTGGCCGCCTTGCTGTCCGGGGCGCTGCTGTCCGCCTTCGCGTCCCCCTTGGCCTTCGCCGGTGCATCCTTCAAGGCCGGCGCAGCCGGATCGTTCAGCGCGGCCACCTTGGCCGGGGCAATGTCGGGCGCCGGGGAGGCGAGGGCCGCACCGGGATCGGCCGGCGCCGGTTCGCTGGCGGTCACGGCAGGCGTGGGCTCGGGGATCGATGCCGTTGTGTCGGCCAGGGTGAGTGTGTCGGCGGGAGCCGGCGCGATGGCTTCCGTCGTGGCCTCGGCCTGCACCGGTTCGGCGGCCGGAGGCGCGGCCTCGGTGACCTGCGGCGGCACGTCGGGCTCGGTCGTCAGGGCGGCCACCTGTTCGGGCTCGTTCACCGGCAAGCCGATGGTCGGCACCCGGTCGCGCAGCGATGGCGCGGGCTCGGCGGCCGCCTCAGGCTCGGCGCGGAGCGCCGCGAGCACCGGCTGGGCCGGCTCGGAAGCCTGCGCAAACACCTTCTCCTGCGGGCCGTTCCGCCAGGATGGGTTGCTGACATACTGCTCGTGGGTGGCCCGCAGCAGCGCGGCGGCACCTAGGCCGAACACCAGGATGGAGGTTGACAGCAGGATCGCGGCAAACAGGAAGCGAAAGCCGGGAAGCATCGGACGGGTTACGAATTTCCGCCCCGGCGGGTGGCGGCCGGGACCCAAGAGCCATCTGAACGCGGTGACGGTACTGATTGCCGTTCGCCGCGCCGGGACGGAAGCTCAAAGCGGAGACGAATCAGGCTGATTCGAACATATCGCAACGCCTCCGCGCCGTTCCCTTAAATTCGGGCCGGAGACTCCGGCAATCCACGGCCGGATGCGATTTCCGCCCCGTGATGCAACGGGGCAACTGTGTGTACCTGCATCACAAATCGCTAACTCAGGCACAAATCAGCCTGTAATGTCTTGAATGTGCCGCTATCTTCGGTCATCTGGCCGTTAACGGTCCGGATGGGCTCGGGGACTATACAAGAGCGATGATGATCAAACATTTTCTGACGATATGCGCTGCCGCAACAGTCGCTGCGGCGGGAACCTCGCTCGCACAGGCTCAGAGCTATCCGGTCCAGCAGGCGCCGAGCTATGGCGCGCCAGCCGAATATCGCCCCGGCGACCGCACGCCGAATTTCGACTCGCTGGACGATGAAGACGACGCGATGCCGCAGGCGTCGCTGCCGCCGCCCGGTCCGGCCGACGATCCGCGCTACGGCCGCCCGGCTGGCCCTCCGCCGGTCTATTCCGCCGCGCCGCCGCAGGGGCCGGTGATGTCGCCCGATGATCCGCGCTATGGCCGTCCGGCTGGCGCTCCGCCGGTCTATTCGGCGGCGCCGCCGCAGGGCCCCGTGATGTCACCCGACGATCCCCGCTACGGCCGCCCCGCCGGCCCGCCCGCGGTGATCTATGCCGATCGCCCGGGTCAGGCACCCGGCAGGGACGGCCTGCGTCCGCCGGAGGCCATCGGTGGTCCCGCCGCGACCGGAACGGTTCAGTCCGGCCAGCCGCCCGTGGGCAACGATGGCCGGCCGATGGCGATCGCTTCGCTGCCGCCCGAGGAGCAGCCCGACGCTGCCCCGGCACAGTTGTCGCCGAACCTGCGCCGCCAGGAAGTCTCGCTGGCGACCAAGGAGCCGGCCGGAACGCTCATTGTCGATACCCCGAACACCTACCTCTACTACGTGCTCGGAGGCGGCCGTGCGATCCGCTACGGCGTCCGCGTCGGCCGCGATGGCTTCACCTGGACCGGCGTGCAGAAGATCACCCGCAAGGCCGAGTGGCCGGATTGGCATCCGCCGACCGAGATGATCGAGCGTCAGCCCTATCTGCCGCGCTTCATGGCCGGCGGCCCCGGCAATCCGCTCGGCGCACGCGCGATGTATCTCGGCTCGACCGTCTACCGCATCCACGGCACCAACCAGCCTTCGACCATCGGCAAGTTCGTGTCGTCGGGCTGCATCGGCATGCTGAACGAGGACGTCTCCGACCTGTTCGACCGCGTCAAGGTCGGCACCCGCGTGGTAGTGATGCCGGGGGGCCCGCCGCCGGGAACGGCGACTGCCTCCGCTGCGCCGACGTCGGGCGCTGCCGGTCCGGCTCCGATGGCTGCCCAGGCTGGCCCCGTCCCGGGCACCCAGCCGACCGTGGTGCCGCCGCTGCCCGCGCCGGTCACCGTGCGCTAAGCGCTGCGAGACAATTCAGATCAGTGAAGGGCGTGCCGTCGGCACGCCCTTTTCGTTTCAGGCCAGCTTGCGCGGCAGCTCGCGCCCCCCGGTGAAGGCGTCGATCGCCTCGACCATCTGCCCGTAATGGATGCGCAAGCCGTCCTCGGTGGCGTAGCCGAGATGCGGCGTCAGCACGAGATTGTCGAGCTTGCGGAAGGGATCGTCGACCGGCAGCGGCTCGACCGAGAACACGTCGATGCCGGCGCCCGCGATCTTCCGCTGCTGCAAGGCTTCCAGCAGCGCCTGCTCGTCCACGATCGGGCCGCGCGCGGTGTTGACGAGGAAGGCCGTCGGCTTCATCCGCGCGAGATCGGCAGCCCCGACCAGTCCGCGCGAGCGATCGCTCAGCACCACATGGATGGTGATGATATCGGCCTTGGCGAACAGCTCCTCCTTGGTGGCGTAGCCGACGCCGGCCGCTGCACACTTCTCCGGCGTAAGGTTCGGGCTCCAGGCGATCACGTTCATGCCGAATGCTTTCGCGATGCCCGCCATCTTGCTGCCGAGCTTGCCGAGCCCGACGACGCCGAGTGTCAGTCCCTCGATCTCGACACCGGCAAAGGTCTGCCAGGGCTCGCCCGCATGCATGCGCGCATTCTCGCGGCCGATACCGCGGGTCAGCTCGAGGATCAGGCCCATGGTCAGCGGCGCGGTCGGATCGCGGGAGTATTGCGTGCCGCCGATGGCAACGCCTTGCGCCTTCGCGGCCTCCATGTCGATCGAGGCATTGCGCATGCCGGAGGTCAAGAGCAGCTTCAGCTTCGGCAGCGACGCGAACAGGCTCTTGGGGAACGCCGTGCGCTCGCGCATCGCGCAGATGATCTCGAAATCGGCCAGCGCGCTCGCCGCGGCCTGCTCCGAGGCAAAGGGATGGCTGAACACGGTGACGTCGACGCGGTCGGACAGTTTTTGCCAGTCAGCGACGTCGAGGGCGAGGTTGAAATAGTCGTCGAGAATTGCACAGCGCAGCCGCGTCATCAGCTTTTATCCATGGCGAGAGGTGTCGGCGCCAGGCGGAGGGCGCCATCGTCGGAACCTGGCCATGGTTGCGCGCAATCACGCCTGCGCGCAAGCAGCTGACGTGTTCAAAAATCCGATAGGAGATCCGATAGGAGAGAAGGGCTCAGAGGTCGCGGGGCTTGAGGCGGAACGGCGTGTCCATGCCGTGCTTGGCGCGCCAGGCGGGGCCGGGACCACGCATGTAGTGCAGCTCGGGGCGGTAAGGGTTGAAAGCGGTGGCGAAGAAGCGCTTCCAGAAGCCCTTGATCTCCGTGACGAGTCCGGAAGCGCTACCGGCTCGTGCCGGAACGGCTATGGAATTGGTCTCGATCAGAGCCATGGTGTGGCCTCGCTGTTCTCCCCGCCGCTTCTGCCGCGGGTGGCGTCTTTTTCGGCGCCACGACGAGCTTTGGCCCACTTTATTAAAAAATGGTTTCAATTGTCCGGATCGGCGGCCGGATGGTGTCCATTCCGTATTGATCCGTGGTGAACGGAGGGAAAACATTGCCCTTTGGGGGCGGGATCGTTACATCGGCGGCAAGCAAATTTCCTCAAATCGAAGGTTTCACGGGACCGATGGCGCGCCAGTTCATCTATTTCATGCAGGGCCTGACCAAGAGCTACCCGACCCGGAAGGTGCTCGATAACATTCATCTGTCGTTCTACCCGGACGCCAAGATCGGCGTGCTCGGCGTCAACGGCTCGGGCAAGTCGACGCTGCTCAAGATCATGGCCGGCCTCGACAAGGAGTATAACGGCGAGGCCTGGGTCGCCCAGGGCGCCCGCGTCGGCTATCTCGAGCAGGAACCGCATCTCGATCCGGCGCTCTCCGTGCGCGAGAACGTCATGCTGGGTGTCGCCAAGCAGAAGGCCATTCTCGATCGCTACAACGAGCTGGCGATGAACTATTCGGAAGAAACCGCCGACGAGATGACCAAGCTGCAGGACGAGATCGAGGCCCAGGGCCTCTGGGATCTCGACAGCAAGGTCGACCAGGCGATGGACGCGCTGCGCTGCCCGCCGGACGATGCCGATGTGACGAAACTCTCGGGCGGTGAGCGCCGGCGCGTCGCGCTGTGCAAGCTGCTGCTCGACCAGCCCGAGCTGTTGCTGCTCGACGAACCGACCAACCATCTCGACGCCGAGTCCGTGTCGTGGCTCGAAGGCCATCTGCGCAACTATCCCGGCGCGATCCTGATCGTCACCCACGACCGCTACTTCCTCGACAACGTCACGAGCTGGATTCTCGAGCTCGACCGCGGCAAGGGCATTCCCTACGAGGGCAACTACTCGTCCTGGCTGGTGCAGAAGCAGAAGCGGCTCGAGCAGGAAGGCCGTGAGGACGCTGCGCATCAGAAGACGATCGCGCGCGAGCAGGAATGGGTCGCGTCCTCGCCGAAGGCGCGCCAGGCCAAATCCAAGGCGCGTTATCAGCGCTACGAAGAGCTGCTCAAGCAGGCGAGCGAGAAGCAGACCCAGACCGCGCAGATCATCATCCCCGTCGCCGAGCGGCTCGGTGCCAACGTCGTCGACTTCGAAGGCCTCAGCAAAGGCTATGGCGATCGCCTGCTGATCGACGATCTCACTTTCAAGCTGCCGCCCGGCGGTATCGTCGGTGTGATCGGCGCCAACGGCGCCGGCAAGACCACGCTGTTCAAGATGATCACCAAGCAGGAAACGCCGGACAAGGGCACCATCACGGTCGGCGAGACCGTGCATCTCGGCTATGTCGACCAGTCGCGCGACGCGCTCGACGGCAACAAGAACGTGTGGGAGGAGATTTCCGGCGGCAACGAGCTGATCCTGCTCGGCAAGAAGGAAGTCAACTCGCGCGGCTATTGCTCGTCGTTCAACTTCAAGGGCGCCGACCAGCAGAAGAAGGTCGGTGCGCTCTCCGGCGGTGAGCGCAACCGCGTGCATCTCGCCAAGATGCTGAAGTCCGGCGCCAACGTCCTGCTGCTCGACGAACCGACCAACGATCTCGACGTCGACACGCTGCGCGCGCTCGAAGAGGCGCTGGAAGATTTTGCCGGCTGCGCCGTCATCATCAGCCATGACCGCTGGTTCCTCGATCGCATCGCGACCCACATCCTGGCCTTCGAAGGCGACAGCCACGTCGAATGGTTCGAAGGCAACTTCCAGGACTACGAGAAGGACAAGATGCGCCGGCTCGGCCAGGACAGCATCATTCCGCACCGCGTGAAGTACAAGAAGCTGACGCGGTGATGAGGGCATGATGCGGCGGGCGCTCATAGCTGCGGTGATCACGATGATCTGCGGCCTGTCGCCCGCCCGCGCTGCCGACGCCGCCTTCACGCAGTTCATCGCCTCGCTCTGGCCGGAGGCGCAGGCCGCCGGCGTGTCGCGCGCGACATTCGATGAGCAGACGCGCGGGCTCGAGCCCGATTACAAGCTCCCCGACCTGATCCTGCCCGGGCGGCCGGCCACTGGCGCACCGTCGCAGGCCGAGTTCGTGCAGGTGCCGGCCGACTACGTCAAGGAAGCCTCGATCGCGCGGCTTGCGGGCGAGGGGCAGCGGCTGCTGCAAAAATATCGCCCGGCGCTGAGTGAGATCGAGAAGAAATCCGGCGTGCCGGCCACCACCATGCTCGCGATCTGGGGCCGCGAGACCGATTACGGCCGCTACACGCTGCCTTACGATCTCGTGCGCGTGCTGGCGACGCAGGCCTATGTCGGGCGACGCAAGGACACCTATCGCAACGAGTTCATCCTCTCGCTGAAGATCCTCGGCGAGGGCGTGGTGACGCGCAAGGACATGCGCTCGTCCTGGGCGGGTGCCACCGGGCTCACGCAATTCCTGCCGTCCGAATACTACAAGCACGGTGTCGACTTCGACGGCGACGGCCGCATCGACATCTGGCATTCGGTGCCGGATGCGCTGGCCTCGGCCGCGCAGCAGCTCGTCAACAAGGGCTGGCAGAGCGGCGTGCGCTGGGCTTACGAGGTCCAGGCGCCGGCCAAGGTCGATTGCACCAGCGGCGTGCCCGAGGTGACGAAGCCGATCGGCCAGTGGCTGCGCGAAGGTTTTGTGCCGGTGCGTGGCGAGAAGCTGAGCGCCGCCGAGCAGGCGCAGCCGGCCTCGCTGCTGCAGCCGGAAGGCATTTACGGCCCGTCGTTCCTGACGACGAAGAACTACTTCGTCATCAAGGAGTACAATTTCTCCGACCTCTACGTGCTGTTCGTCGGCCATCTCGGCGACCGCATGACGAGCCCGCTGCCGTTCGCGACACAATGGGCGGCCTCCAAGCAGTTGCGCACCAAGGACGTCGAGACCATGCAGCGCGGGCTCACGCGCGTCGGGCTCTACAAGGACAAGATCGACGGCAAGGCCGGGATGCAGACGCGCGCGGCGCTTGGCGCCTACCAGAAGTCGGCAGGCCTCAAGGTCGATTGCTGGCCGAGCGAAGAGGTGCTGCGCTCGATCCAGGCGGCGCGGTAGCGGCCTTAACTCTTCGCCAAAGAAAAAGCCCGGCCGAGGTGCTCGGCCGGGCTTCGATCGCGGCGCGGATGCGCCATGCGATCGGATCTTGCGATCAGATCAGTAGCAAACGCGAACCGGGCGGACGACCCAGCCGTAACCGTCCCAATAACGCTGGCGCTGCCAGTAGCAGGGCGGGGGCGGCGGGCCGGGCTCGGCGACGTAAACCGGGCCACCATAGGCCGGGCGGCTCGATGCGATCGCGCCGCCGACGATGGCGCCGCCGATCAGGCCGGCCGCGATGCCGGCGCCGATGTTGTCACCGGCTTTGGCAGGCGGAGTGGCGGTCACCAGCGAACCGGCGATCGTCGCAACCGTGAGGGCGGCAACAAAAGTCTTCTTCATGCTCTTGGCTCTCCTGGGAGATGGACGTCCCTTGTTAGGAGCATCCGGGTTTCAAAGGTTCACGCACACTCTGATGAAATCGACCGTGCAGCTAGGAAGCGCGCAATTGGTCAATCCACAGTAAACGCGCACGGAGCTGTGACGAGAAAAAGCGGTCTTTTTCGGGCCCGGAGATGAACGGCGCGTCCGTCGTGAACCGGTTCAGCGCGCCTCAGCCACAGACTCTGACGCGACGGACGCGCCAGGCGTAGCCATCCCAGAAGCGCTGCCTCTGCCAGACGCAGCCGTCACCGTAATAGTCGTCGGCGACATAGCCGGGACCCGGTGCGTAGTAGCGGGGCGGGTAATAGCCGGGGCCATAGGAGTAGCCCGGACCGGGTCCGTAATAATACGGAGAAGCCAGCGCGCCACCGACAATGGCGCCACCGATGATCCCGGCGGCCACGCCGGCGGCGACACCACGCTGAGCGTGGGCCGGTGTCCCGGCCGTGAGGGCCAGGGTGGCGACGGCGGCAACCGTCAGTAAAAACTTCTTCATTGGCGTGACCTTTCGCACGAACAGGCGGGAACTCTTTGGGGGGGAAAGTTCCATACTTCGTTTGAATGATCAATGAACGGCACCTTCGCCGGGGGCGACCAATTAATGGATCGCAGGTTCGTGAGGGAGACGACGATGGGCAACGCGATGATGAATACTCTGATCGCTGCCGGGGTCATTTTCGCGATTGGCTATGGCTGGTTCGCCCATCTCCAGAACCGCGGGCGGCGCTTGCGCGCGGCTGCCGGCCATGACGGAGGAAGTGGCGGCGACGGCTATTCAGGGGCCAGCGACGGCTTTTCGCTGGGGAGTTGGTTTTCGAGCGACAGCTCGGGGAGCTCGAGCGACAGCTGTTCCAGCAGCGATAGCGGTAGCAGTGGCGGGGATTGCGGAGGTGGCGGCGATGGTGGTGGAGGCGGTGGCGGTGACTAGGTCCGCCAAGATCTTGATCCAGCGCAACTCCCTATTTTAGAGCCGTTCTAGGCTGTTTCCAGGCTAGTTTGGAATAGCTTCAAATACCGGTTTTTCCCTTTGCATCCGGACGGCCCCTTAAATATCGATGATGACGCATCACCGAAGGGCCTGCCGCTTCCATGATCGTTTGTTCCTGTAACGTGCTGAGCGATGACGACATCCGAGCCGCGGTCGCCGAGTCCGACGACGCCGTACGTCATGCCAAGCAGGTCTATGGATGCCTCGGCTGTAGCGCCGAATGCGGCCGTTGCGCCCGTACCATCAAGACCATCATCGACGAAACGCTTGGCCCCTGCGCCAAGTCCTGCTGCTCGGGCTGCCCGCACAGCCACGCCGTGGCCGCCAATGACGAGACGGCCGAGCTCCCCAGGTTCGCCCTCGCGGCCTGCTGAAAACTTCCGCAATTTCGGCTGAGCTTTTCCCCGGCTGCGTCCCCGTGGCCGGTTGCTCTCGTCCTTAAACTGATTTAGAAGCGTTCTAAAGTCGGTTAGGGCCGATTTGGACGCAAGATTTGGAGTGCATCATGCAGGGCGACGCAAAAGTCATCGACTATCTCAACAAGGCGCTGCGCCACGAGCTGACTGCAATCAACCAGTACTGGCTGCACTACCGCTTCCTCGACAATTGGGGCCTGCGGGACATGGCCAAGGTCTGGCGCAAGGAGTCCATCGAGGAGATGGAGCACGCCGACAAGCTCACCGAGCGGATCCTGTTCTTCGACGGCTTCCCGAACATGCAGGTGCTCGATCCCCTGCGCATCGGCCAGAACGTCAAGGAGATCATCGAGTGCGATCTCGCCGCCGAGATGAGCGCGCGGGCGCTGTACCAGGAGGCCGCCGGCTATTGCAACGGCGCCAAGGACTACGTCACGCGTGACCTGTTCGAGAAGCTGATGGGCGACGAGGAGCACCACATCGATTTCCTCGAAACCCAGCTCGACCTGATCGGCCGCATCGGTCTCGAACTCTACACGCAGAAGCACGTCGGTGGGCTCGAGGGCGAGGGGCACTAAGCTCCGGCACCGGCTCTCTCCTTCGTCATGGCCGGGCCTGTCCCGGCCATCCACGTTTGGCCGCGCGACGAAGACGTGGATGCCCGGGCCTTCGCCCGGGCATGACGGTTCTTTTGAGCGGCGAACGCTCTCGCCTACAACTGCGTCTTGTAGCGCTCTTCCACGATCTCCTGGCTCTCCGGCTCCCCCAGGCCCGTCTGGTCGTGAATGACCTGGCCGATGCTGGGCATCACCGAGCGCTGCACCTTCTCCGGTGACCACAGCTTCGAGCGCATCAGCGCCTTGCCGCAGTGGAAATAGACTTCGCTGACCGCGACGTTCAGCACCGCGCGCGGCGGCTTGCCGAATTCCACCATCGATGCGAGCAGGTCCGGATCGGCCGAGAGCGTGCCGCGTCCGCCGACGCGCAGCGTCTCGTCGATGCCGGGGACGAAGAACAACAGATGCACGAAGCCCGAGCCTTCGACGACGTTGCGAAAACTATCGATCCGGTTGTTGCCGGCACGGTCGGGCATCAGCACCTGGTTGGGGCCAGCGACATGGACGAAGCCAACCCCTCCGCCGCGCGGCGATGCATCGACGCTGCCGTCGACGCCTGACGTTGCAAGCACGCAGAACGGCGACATCTCGATGAATTTCTTCGCATGCGCATCGATCGCGGGACGCGCCTTTGCGATCACGCGCAGGCTCGGCTTGGCATAGATGGTGGCGAGGTCTTCGGCGCAAAGATCGGTCACGAAGGTCTCCCTGATTGAGGGCCACAAGATAGCATTCTCCGGCTCGATCGCTATCCCCGAAATAGCAGGTGCGGCCCAGCGTAGCCACGGCATGACGCAGGTGGCGTAGACCAGAAATTTCGCTTATAACGGGTGTCGTATTTTGTTGCTTTTCAAGCGAGGAATTCGTCATGGCCCCAACGCAGGCAATGCGGGTCGCGGGCGATCGGCCACGCCGTCGCAAGCATGTCCCGGGACAATTGATCGTTCGGTTGAAGCCGGCCGCTGCCCGGCAGATCGCGGCAGCCTCGCTTCAGGCGACAACGTCACGCGCGCTGATGGCTGCGATGCCCGACGACGTCAGAGGTCCGATCGATTTCCTGCGCGACAATTTCGGGCTTCAGTCGATGAAGCCGCTGTTCGTGGTCGGCGGCGATGAGGCACCCGCGCAGCCCCAGGCGATGGCTTTGGCCGCGGTTCACCGCTCGATAGCACGCTCCGCAACGGCGCCGCCGCGGGAGGCGTTGGCCGGATTTCAGATCGTGCAGTTGAAGGACGGGAAGGTCGATGCAGGCGTCCTGAAGCGCCTGCGTGCCTCCAGGGCGGTGGATCTGGTCGAGCCCGTTCCCAACCGGTGGCTCAATGCCGCCGCCGATCCCATGAAGATCAGGCAGTGGGGGCTTCGCGCCATCAGATGGTTCGATCGACCGCGGCCAGGTGCGGGGCGGGTTCATGTCGCTGTGCTCGATAGCGGTGTCGACGCCGGACATCCCGATCTCGTGGACGCGATCGAGGACTACAGGCACGACGGCAACGGACCGCGTGATTTTCTCGGTCATGGCACCCATGTCAGCGGCACGATCGCGGCCGTGGTCAATAACTCGGTCGGTATCGCAGGCCTGGCCAATTGCCGGTTGCACTGCTGGAAGGTGTTCGACGATCCCAAGCGCGCAGGCGACGATGAGAATTTCAACTTCGATTTCTACAGCAAGGCGCTCGCGGCCGCGCTCGATTCCAACATCAAGGTCATCAATCTCAGCATTGGCGGCGAGGAACATTCAAAGACGGAAGCGACGGCCTTCGCCGAACTGATCGAGGCCGGTGTCATCATCTCCACCGCGATGGGGAACGAGTTCGAGGACGGCAATCCGAAGGAATACCCGGCGGGCTACCCGGACACGATCGGAGTTGGCGCCGTCGACGAGTCCCATCGGCGCGCTTCGTTCTCCAATACGGGGAAGCACATCAAGCTGGTCGCGCCGGGCGTCAACATCCTGTCGACGGTGCCCCGGGTCAAGGCAAGCTTCGCCGACCATACCAGCTACGATTCCTGGCCCGGGACGTCGATGGCAACACCGCATGTGACCGGCGCCGCCGCGCTCGTCTACATCAACAAGACGAAATCCAGAGCGGCAGGGCTTGCGGTCGCCAGGCGCCTGATCGCGACTGCGACCAAATTGCCGGCGATGCGAGGCAAGGATTTTACGCCGGAGTACGGCGCCGGCCTGCTGGATGTTGCCGCTGCGCTCGGCCGCGCGAAACCTGCAAGCAAATCGGGCAGGAAGACTGCCAAGAAAGCTGCAAAGGCAAAGCCGGCGAGAAAGGGACGAAAATAGATTCTGCGACCTTGATCGGGTGCCGCGAGCGGCTAGCTTTGCATCATGTCCGTGCAATTCAAATTCCACGACCATGTCGATCGGCGCCGACGGCGCAAGATCATCAAGACGCTCGGCGATGCCGGCTACGCCGCCGAGAGCCTGTTTCCGGGACAGAAGCGGCAAAACCTGGCCGCGATCTTCACCGTCGCCGAGGCCGACGCCAAATCCGTTCGTGCCGCGCTCGACGATTTCGGCGATGACATCGAATATGTCGAGGCCTCGCCCAGGCGAGACCTCAAGGCCTGAGTGGCCTACACCGCATCGGCCGGCACGAAGCAACTGATGATGATCGCGCCGCGGTGGTGGACGTACCACACAACGGCCTGGCCGACCGGATTGCCGCGATCGCGGATGATGGCGCGCTCGGGCACCTCCATCCACTGTCCCTCGATCGGTACCCAATAGGTGCCGCCTCGCACATCGTAGTCGGTGCGATGGCCGTCGGAGATGTCGCAGCAGGGCACGCCGTTCGGCGCAATCACGCTCTTGAACCAGGCGCGGATGTCGGGCGGCACATGGTCGTATTGGCCGTTGTCGAACGCGAACGCGGCGCTCGTCTGCGCCATCGTCGCGGCCAGCCAAACGCACAGCGCGAGCCTGTGCATGCGATCCTCCGTCGCGTTCGATTCGTATCGTTGACGCGATTAAGCCCGAGCTGTCAGCGCAATGCATGCTCAAATAATATGCGGCGCGAGAGGCATATGATGCGTTGCGGTATGATCGGCCAGCCAGACGCACAGCGCGAACTTGCGCGTACGATCCTTCCTATCGTGTCTCGAGCGATGCAAGCAGCGATTTCGGCGCGACATTGCGCCATGCCATCTCGAGTGCGCTCCGCAACGTCACCTGATCGATCTTCGCCAGCTTCACATTCGTGTTGCCGCTCCTGCCCCAGGCGCCGGGGACCGGACGAAACATCTCCGGTTCCGCGTCGATGAGCACGGCCTGCTGGTCAGGAGTGAGCTTCACCATGCCCCATTTTTCATTGGGATAGCCCAGCGTCGCGAACACGCGCTTGCCGACGCGAAAGTCGGCGTGGCCGTGATGTGCGCCCTCGATGACTCCGGGAAGCGCCAGCGCAGCCTTGCGAAAGCGAGCGTTCGACATACTGTCTTGCTGCTCGGCTCACATCGTCCGCTGCGGCGCGGTTTGCAGCAATTGCCTGATCTGCTCGACGTAGAATTTCGCGTTGCCGGTGGTGCCGTGGCCACGCGTCTCGGTGCTCGCGGGGATCAGATACAGCTTGCCGTTCTTGACCCGCTTCATCGCGGCGTCCGTGATGCCGGTCTCCGGCGGGTTGCGCTCGTCGTCGGCGGAGTTGATCAGCAGCAGCGTCGCCTCGATCTGCTCCAGCTTGTCGCCGGCATTGTAGTCTTGCGAGGAGCCCCACTGGTAGAGGAAGTCGTTGGCATCGGACGTGATCGGTGTCGCCAGCCGCTCGTCGACGATCTTGTCGGCCTTGGCCGCGGTCGGCGCCTGCTGCTGATAGGCGAGCGTGCCGCCGATGCTGGCGATGCCGTAGGCGGTGATGGCGTATTTCATCAAGCGCGGCTGGCTGGTGTAATTGCCGCCATTGTAGTCGGGATCGTTGCGGATGGTGTCGAGCATGATCCGCCGCATCATCCAGTTGCGCGAGGCCATCTCGGTCGGCTGCGAGGCCATTGGCACCAGCGCGTCCATCTCCTGCGGATATTTCTCGCCCCACAGCCAGGTCTGCATGCCGCCCATGGAATTGCCGATCACGAGCCGCAGATGCTTGACGCCGAGACCCTCCTTTACGAGACGATGCTGCGCCTCGACCATGTCGTCGTAATTGTATTTCGGGAAGCTCGTCTTCATGCCGTCCGACGGTTTTGACGATTTGCCGTGGCCGATCGCGTCGGGGAGGATGATGTAATATTTGGACGCGTCGAGCGGCTGTCCCGCGCCGAACAGCTCGCCGGCGAAGGCGGGCGACAGCATGCTCGCGCCCGAGCCGCCGGTGCCGTGCAGCACCAGCACGGGTTGGCCTGAGGGCTCACCGACGGTGGTGTAGTGCAGCTTCAATTCCGGCATGGTCTCGCCGGTGTGCAACTTGAAGTCCTTGGCGATCCAGTCGCCTTGCTTAGGCGCTGGATAATCGGCGGCCATAACCGGCGTTGCGATGGACAGCAGGATGGCCGCTAGCGCTGCGCAAGACGTTTTCATGTTTCTCTCCCCATGCGGCTCATGGTCGGCCGCGTTGGACGCGATCTTATCAGCTGGTCACGGAGGATCGAGACCGGACCCATCATCGCCCCCCGAAAAACATTCCCCGATGGTGCGGCGCGCAAGGGGAATAATTGCGGATCAGATATGGCTGGTCCTGCCTATGACACGGCTGCGCCCGGGATGTAGGATTTCGGCCTCGCCGATCGTCCTCAGGGGAACACCGCTACGGGAGAGCCTGCATGTGCCGCAACATCAAGACGCTGTTCAACTTCGAGCCGCCCGCGACGGAGGACGAGATCCACGCCAGCGCGCTCCAGTTCGTGCGCAAGCTTTCCGGTTTCAACAAGCCGTCGCAGGCCAATGAAGAGGCCTTCGAGCTTGCGGTCGCGGAAGTGTCGGCGGCTGCGCGAAAGCTCCTGACTTCGCTGCACACCCATGCGCCGGCGCGGGACCGTGAGATCGAGGCGGAGAAGGCCAAGGAACGTTCGCGGCTGCGGTTCGGTTAGGCGGTGCTGCGTCCATTCCGTGATCTGGCTCACGGTGAGAGCGGCCTCAACTTGCGATGATGTCTGCCGGGGTTTTGACAGCCCGGAGCACGACCATGAGCCGCCCCCTTATTCCTCTCAGAGCAGGTGCCGTCACCTTCACTGTGCTGTGGACCGCATGGATGATGTGGTGGAGCGGCTCCTACAGCAGCGTCAACCTCGTCATCCTCACGCTGCTCGGCACGCTGGTCGGCTATCTCTGGTACCGCGCCATGCGCTGGCAGTTCGAGCGCATGGGCATGCTGCCGCGCAAGGATGAGTCCTCCGGGGCGTCGAAGCAACTTCCGCCCGGCTAGTCCTTGTGGCCGTGCTTCTTCTTTTTCTTCTTCTTCCGGTGATCGTCGCCTTCGCCGTCGTCGGCCTCGTCATCGACGATTGCCTCTTCAACCTCATGCACGGCGGCTTCCAGCGCCTCGCGTTCGGCAGCTTCACGCTCGCGCTGACGGCGGCGCTCGTCCCAGGCGTCGAAGAGTTGATCGAGCCACGGCAGCACCTGTTCGATCGACGGCAGCTGGCCGGGCGGTCCGGGCTCGCCGCGTGGGCCTTGCGGCCCCGCCGGCCCCTGCGGCCCGGCTGCGCCCCGCGCGCCGGCTTCGCCTGGCTTGCCCGGCAGGCCAGCCTTGCCCTGCGCGCCGGCCTTTCCGGCCGCCCCGGGCTTGCCCTGCGGTCCCGGCTTGCCGCGCTGGCCGTCCGGCCCTCGCTTCCCCGGATGACCCTGCGGTCCCGGCCGTCCCGGCTCGCCCTGCCGCCCACGCGGACCCTGCCGTCCCTGATCGTCTGCCACGCCACTACTCCCTCTAAGGAAGCAAGCTACTTAGCGGCGTTTGACGACAGCAGCAATTCCGCCGGCGCCTTGCGCCGGGCTTGATCAACACCAATGTGCCCACGTCGCGTGCTAGTCGTGATACGCGGGCACGTCGATGCCGGACGCCGCATAGATCCTGATCTTGTTGCGCAACGTGCGCACCGACAGGCCGAGCACGCGCGATGCGCGCGTGCGGTTGCCGTCGCAGCGGGCGAGCGTCTGGAGCACGAGCTCGCGCTCGACCTCGTCGACGGTCGCGCCGATCAACAGCGGAACGATTTCGTTAGGGGCAAGAAATTGCGCGCCCGGTTCGGACGCAGCGACATGAACAGTGGTCATCAACACACCTCCCGATCAACGCCCGCTTCCATCTCTGGAAGCGATCGAGAACCAACGGCCCCCTAGCCGTAGATCTACGGTGGGCGGGTTTGGTTAACGAGTGGTTAATCGCGGACGATCGCACCAATTGACCTTGGGATTGCCGCGAAGGTGCCGCGATTGGCACGGGATGCATAGCGATGCGGGCCGATTTTGCGCGCCCGCTCACACCGTCCGGTACCCGCCGTCCACCATCACGATCGTCCCCGTGACATAGGCCGACAGATCCGACGCGAGGAAGATCGCGGGGCCCACGATGTCCTCGGGCTTGCCTGTGCGCGCCAGCGGCGTGTGATCGACGAAGGCCTGCACCAGCGCCGGTTTGGTCGCGCGCACGTTGGCGTTGATGTTGGTCTCGATGAAGCCCGGCCCAATCGCGTTGACGCGCACGCCTTCCTTGCCGAGCTCGGCCGCGAGCGCCTTGGTGAAGCCGAGCACGCCGTGCTTCGAGGTCGTATACGCCGCCGAGCTCGGCGTGCGCAGATGTACGAAGGACTGGATCGAGCCGATATTGACGATGCGGCCCTTGGCGGCCCGCAGCGGCGCGAGGAACGCCTGCGTTACGTTGAAGACGCCGTTGAGGTTGAGCGAGATGATGTCGTTCCAGTCCTTCGCCACCGTCTCCGTGTCCGCGGTGAAGGCGTTGCGGCGGGTGATGCCCGCATTGTTGACGAGGATCGAGACCTGCCCGACCTTGTCGGCGACCTGCCTGGCAAGCGCAAAGCAGTCGTCACGCTTGGTCACATCGAGCGCAAAGCTCTCGGCCTTGCCGCCGGCCTTGCGGATCTCCTGCGCGGCCTCTGCGACAGTATCGGCGTTGACGTCGAGCAGCACCACTTGCGCGCCCTCGCGGGCGTAGCCGGCCGCGATCGCCCGGCCGATGCCGGATCCGGCGCCCGTGATGACGGCGACGTGGTTTGCGAGCAATGCCATGACAATTTCCTCCCGGATTCGTTTCGAAGTTTCATGAAAGGCTAACTCGAAATTAAGGGGTCGGAAACGGCCGCCTTGGCATACTGATCTTCATTGCTAAACGTTGCGCGCATGATGGGACGGCTTGAATCCTGGAAACTCGCTCTCGAACGCCTGCGGTCGGCGCAGCCGGCCGACTGGGCCGACGCGGGCCGGCTCGTCGCCGAGATCGTGCGCATGAGCACGGATGCCACGCTGCGCCAGGCGGCCGAGCAGGCGCTTCCGGTGCTGCGCCAGGCCGTGGACAATGACGATCACAGCGCCACGCTGGCGGCCCAGCGCCGCGTCGGCGTGATCCTCGAGGTCGTCCATGATCTCACTGCGCCGCGCTTCGGCCGCCGCAACGCCATGCCGAAGCAGCTCTCGAGCGAAGATCGTGCCCGCAGGATGCTCGGCCTGCCGCTCGCCGTGCAGCTCACCTGCGACGACATCAACCAGGCCTACCGCCGCGCCGCCAAGGGCAAGCATCCCGACCAGGGCGGCAGCGCGCAAGCCTTCATCGACCTCGCCGCCGCGCGCGACCTCCTCATCCATCCCGGCGCGCACAAGGACGCGTGAGCGCGCGCTGTCGCCGCGCCTCGCCGATCCGCTCTGTGCAGGCCAAAAAAAGAGCGGGCAAGGACGCGTCGCGCCCTTGCCCGCTCGTCGTCCGCCGATCGAAATTTTACCAGGTGCAGTGGCCGCTCTTCAACGCGTGATCCTTCAGCACGAGTGCATCGACGAAGGTCGGCACGGTCGTGCTGACGCGGGCGTAGTCGGAGGGCCACGGCGCGGTCGGGATGCTCTCGTCCCAGATCTGGCAGAAGCCGGTGTCCTGCCAGCGGATCAGGTGATAGCTGGCTTGGGCAGGGCTCGCAGCGACGAAGGCGGTGACGGCAAGGCCCGCAGCAGCGCACAGCACGGAAATACGACGCATGATCAGCTCCTCAAATGAAAGATGTGATGCACCTCCCGACAATGGCGGGGAGGCATGGTGTGGAGCGCTTTTGGGGATGCGCCCCGGACAAGATGTGAGTAGTTCCGCCGGCTGATCAGGTTCAAAGCGTGCGCGCAGGAAACGCGTCATTTGAACCAGAAAAAACCAGCGCGCGCCTGCAAAGGAAAAGGGCGGGTCGCTCGCGCGGCCCGCCCTCAAAATCAAATTCGTCGCGTGACGCTCAGAGCGTGCAGCGGCGCTCCGAGCGCAGCTTGATCTGGAGATCCGAAGCCGCGGTGAAGGTCGGGACCGGCTTGCTGACGACCTTGTAGGTCGACGCGCCCCACTGGAACGGCTTGTACTTCAGGTCCTCGTTCCAGACCTGGCAAATGCCGGTGTTGTCCCAGCGGATCACGTAATAGCCGGCTGCTGCCGACGCCGGCACGGCAAACACGGAAGAGGCGATGCCGGCAACGGCACAGAGGGCGAGCACGCGACGCATGAAAAATCTCCTAGTGGGGAAGTGGGACCCGAAAATCCGTGCGGTAAAAGCAGGTCCTTGGCAAGCCGAGGGGCCGCCGTCTCACGGATATGTCAGAGGGAGCCGTGCACTTGGTTCGGCCGAGTGCCCGGCAAGACACATACGCCAAGACACATGCGCCAAGACACATACGCTAAGCGTGGTTCACTTCGCCAGTGATGCAACTGCCTCGATCTCGATCAGCATTTTCGGGTCCGGCAGGGCCTGCACCACGCAGGTGGTGCGCGCCGGGTAGGGCGGCGGACCGAACGCGCCGGCATAGAGTGCGTTCATCGCGGCGACGTCGGAAGCGCGCGTGAGCAGCACGTTGACCTTGACGAGATCGCGGACCGTCGCACCGGCTTCGTCGAGCACGCGCTTGATGTTGACGGCGACGTTGGCGAACTGGGCCTCGAAACCGTCCGGCAGCGCGCCATTGCCGTCGAAGCCGGGAATGCCGGAGACGAACAGGAGATCGCCGACGCGCGTGGCAAAGGACAGCGGCGGCGCCTTGACGTGCGGCGGGGGTGCGAAATGCTGGATCGACATGGGATCACCTCGGATGGAACGGTCGCGTCGCCCGCACGAGCGTAGCGACATGCGGGGGAGTTGCAATCGGCATTGGGGAAGGCAGGCAAAACAAAAACGCGAAAACAACCCCATGCACCGTAGAAATCGTCAGTGTTTCAAATTCGGTATAGCCGAACAATTCACTTGCTCCGTCGGGCAAAACAGGGGCAGAATGGCATCATGGCGGTGGTGTCGGCAGGCGGCCCCAAACTCCGCCGTCATGCCCCGCGACCCGGCTACGCCAAGGCTTCGCCGAGGCTGAGGTCCAGGGGCGCCGAAGCTTTAGCGTAGGCGGCAGGCGGGGCATCCAGTGCGCCGCGGCTTCTCCGCATCTCATTGCCGTCTCGGAGTACTGGATCGCCCGGTCGAGCCGGGCGATGACAGTCGAATGCGCTGCTGCAGCGCGCGCCCCACATCGCTCCATTATGTTGCCGCCGCGATCCATCGGATACATTCGCTGCATCTGATTCGAATCCTCCCTTGAAAAATACGCCCGGAGACGCCCCATGAAGCTCGCTACCACCTTCCGCGCCGCGCTGGTCGCCATTGCCGCACTGGCCGGCCTTTCGACCTCGGCGATGGCCGACGGCGGCACCGTGGTGCTGACGATCTACAAGGCGGGCTGGATCATCGGCGGTTCGGGCGGCTCGGGCGTGCTGAACTTCCGCGGCCGCTCCTATGGGCTCTCGACCGGCGGGCTCGACTACGGCCTCGTCTTCGGCGGCTCCAAGACCGTGCTGCGTGGCCGGGTCTCCAACATCAACCGTCCCTCCGACGTCGCCGGCGTCTATGGTGCGGCCGGTGCCGGCCTTGCCGTCGGCCGCGGCGCCCGCGCCATCGTGCTGACCAACCAGAAGGGCGCGGTGCTGGAGCTGTCGGGCTACCAGACCGGCCTGATGGCGAATGCGGATCTGAGCGGGCTCGCGATCACGATGCGGTAGGGCGCGGAGTGCAGGCGTAGGGTGGCTAAAGCGAAGCGTGCCCACCATTCGTGCCGCAAATGCGGATGCATGGTGGGCACGGCGCGCAATGAGCGCGCCTTTGCCCACCCTACGATCTCACCGCCGCATGAATCCTCTCGCAATGCGCGACGAGATTCTTGTGCGCATCGACAAAAGCCTTCAGCGGCGTCGGGATCGGAAAATAATAGATGTTGGCGATGAAGCCGTAGATGCCGGCATCACAGCTGGTCGGCGCCGCGCCGTGGACGAAGCCCGCGGCGGGAACGATCTCCGCCAGCACTTCCAGATCGGCCAGGCCCCGCGCGTAAGCCTGCTCGGGCGTGTAGCGGCCGATGCCCTGGAAATAATAGCGCTGCGAATTGTACGCCTTCGCCTTCTCCAGTCCCTCGGCATTGAGTTGCGGATGCTGCGCGATGAAGGCGTCGCGGAATGCCGGATAGAACCGATCGTCCTTCCAGCGCGAATACGACATCACCCAGTAGAGATCGTCCAGCATGCGGGTGACGAAATGATTGGTCCGCCGTGCGTCCCGCGATAGTGCGGCATCGATGCTCAGGCGATATTTGGCGATCGCATGCGCAATGATGGTCTCGCTGTCGCCGATGGTCTCGCCGTCGTCGACGACGTAAGGCAGCTGCCCGCGCGGCGCGGCAGAGGCATCGAAGACATGCTCGTGCACGAACGGCACGCCTGCGAGCTTCAGGAACGCGTAGACCTTGAGGCCGTAGCCGTTGTTGTCGGCGACGCCGAACAGTTCCGGGTAGGAATAGAGCGTCAGCATGGTTGTTCCCTTCAGCGCGATGGCACCTTGGCGTGTTGCTCCGTCGTGGCCGCTTGCGCGGCCTTGCTGGCGCGGATCATCAGGAACGCGCCGGAAGAGCCCTGCAGCTGCCAGCGCCCGTCGATTTCGGTCGCCTCGGCGTTCATCGTGCCTTCGTAATGGACTGTGTCGTAGCCGTAGCCGGGCGGCTCGTAGTGTTTGACGAACGAGACCGCGTTGCCGGAGCGCTGGCCCGCGATCGAGGCGTTGTGGGTTCGCAGCGGGCAACGCGGGTTCGAGCAGGGCTCGGTCACGCTTCCGCTGATCGCGCCGCCGGTTTCGACCAGAGTTGCGGTGAAGGTGACCATTCCGGTGCCCGGTTGAATGTAGCTGCCATCCCAGACGCCGGAGAGATCGTCGCTCATGGCGGTGCCTTCCTGGGATGATGCGGGCCGGTTGATATCAGGCTCTTCCATCTCAAGTCGTATCGCCGGAGCGACGGGCTGGCAACAGTCTTGCGCATTGTGCGCAGCGTCATTCGATCGGAGGACGCCCGGCGTCACCCGTTCGACGTATGGGATCGGAGATGTACCGGCTTCGGTGAGAGGCGCGGCCTCTATCTACTGGTCGATGCGGCGGTGAACACCGCCAGCTGCGCATCGAACGCCCGGCGGAACGCAGGCCGCGCTTCGCCGCGGGCGACATAGGCTGAGAGGTCGGGATATTCCTCCAGCAGGCGAGAGGCATTCAACCGGCGCAGCACCGTCACCATCATGAGATCGCCGGCGCTGAACGCGCCGTCGAGCCACTCGGCCTCGCCGAGGCGACGCGACAATTCGCCGAGCCTGACACGGACGCGATCCTTCAGGACCGGCAGCCGCTCCTCGTACCAGCCCTTGTCGCGCTCAAACAGCATCGTCATCCCGAACTCGACGATCGGCGGCTCCAGCGTGTTGAGCGCGGCAAACATCCACGCGATCGCGCGGCTCCTCGCATTCGCATCCTTTGGCAACAATCCATCATGGCGCTCGGCGATGTGCAGCACGATCGCGCCCGACTCGAACAGGACGAGATCGCCGTCCTCATAGGTCGGAATCTGCCCGAACGGATGCAGCGCAAGATGGGCGGGGTCCTTCATCGCCGCGAACGACACGGGGCGGACGTCGCAGGGGAGGCCCACTTCCTCGAGCGCCCAGCGAACGCGCATGTCGCGCGCTTGCCCCTTGCCGCGGTCGGGCGAGTTTTCAAAGGCTGTGATGGTGGGCATCTGGCGGCTCCGGGGTGATCGGCGTTGCATTCAAAGGACGAATGGCCGGCTCGGGTTCCGACAGGGGCGTCGCAAAAAGTCCAGCGCCCGTGTCGGAACAGCGTTCCGCCGCTCGTCCTTGGAGCGATGGTCGCGCGTCCGGTCCAGGACGAAAAGGATACAATTTCATGACGTCAATCACGCCGTTCCTCTGGTTCGCCAACAACGTCCAGGAAGCCGTCGCCTTCTACAAAGCGGTGTTCCCCAACGCAAAAGTCGAGACCGTCAGCGATTCCATGGCGGTGTTCGAACTCGGAGGCCAGCGCTTTCACGCACTCAACGGCGGGCCGCAATATCGCTTCACCTAGGCGGTCTCGTTCTTCATCAGCGTGGAGACGCAAGCCGAGGTCGACTACTTCTGGAGCCGCCTGACTGCCGACGGCGGCGAGGAATCCCGCTGCGGCTGGCTCAAGGACAAATTTGGTCTGTCCTGGCAGGTGATCCCGTCAGCGCTCGGACGCTACCTCGGCGATCCCGACCGCACCAGGGCGAACCGCGTCATGCAGGCGATGATGGAGATGCGGAAGATCGTGATCGCGGATCTGGACAAGGCGTATGCGGGGTGAGCGGCTGACGGTGCCGTAGGGTGGGCAAAGGCGCGCTCTTCGCGCCGTGCCCACCGTTCCTCCGGATTTGTGGAGAGATGGTGGGCACGGCGCAAGAGCGCCTTTGCCCACCCTACGAGGCCGGCGATCCGCATCGCCAATTCGTCCTGCATCGCTATACTGCCGACCATCAGCAGGATGGTGACCCCATGGGAAACGAATTGGAAGGCAAGGTTGCTGCCGTGACCGGCGCCGCGTCGGGCATCGGGTTGGCGAGCACTGAAGCAATGCTGGCCGCGGGCGCGCGCGTGGTGATGGTCGACCGCGACGAGGCCGCGCTGAAGGCGCTCGGCAACAAGCATGGCGACGCCGTGATCCCGCTGGTCGTTGACCTCCTGGATCCCAAGGACTGCGCATCGTTGCTGCCGCGCGTCCTGGAGAAGGCAGGCCAGCTCGACATCCTGCATGCGAATGCGGGCACCTATGTCGGTGGCGATCTGGTCGATGCCGACAATATGGCCATCGACCGGATGCTGAACCTGAATGTCAACGTCGTGATGAAGAACGTGCACGACGTGCTGCCGCACATGATCGCGCGCCGGAGCGGCGACATCATCGTCACGAGTTCGCTGGCGGCGCATTTTCCGACGCCCTGGGAGCCGGTCTATGCGTCGTCCAAATGGGCGATCAACTGCTTCGTCCAGACGGTGCGGCGCCAGGTCTTCAAGCACGGCATTCGCGTCGGCTCGATCTCGCCCGGCCCGGTCGTCACCTCACTGCTCGCGGACTGGCCGCCCGAGAAGCTGAAGGAAGCCAGGGACACGGGCAGCCTGCTGGAGGCCAGCGACGTGGCTGAAGTGGTGATGTTCATGCTGACGCGGCCGCGCGGCATGACCATTCGCGACGTGGTCATGCTGCCGACCAATTTCGATCTTTAGGGCGCATGCTCTCGTCGTGCCGTAGGGTGGGTTGGCGCAGCGTAACCCACCACTTCTGTCTCCGCCGGGACAGACCTCGGTGGATTACGCTGCGCTAATCCACCCTACGATCTGATCCACGCCGCGAGTTCTCGCCACGGCTCCAGCGTCCAATGCCCTGACGCGGCGCCGGACGGCGAGGGAAGCACGAACACGTCGGGAAGCTTCTCGTCGCGCGGCTGCCGCCCCAGCGTGATCCCGCTCGATGGCCTGCCGTAAAACAAGCTCGCGGCCTTCTTGCTCGTGAACGCAATCGTTCGCGGCCGATATTTTTCGATCTTGGCCCTGAACCCCGGCACGTCGATCGTTTCAGTCGCGATCTGGTGATCCATCCCGGCCCCCGACTTGGAGAGATCGGTGAAGCCGATCCCGAGTTCGAGCAGCGCGGCGAACTCGCCCGGCTGATAACGCCGCGGCGTGATGCCGGCCTCATGGATCGCCCGCCAGAAACGGTTGCCAGGATGGGCGTAGTAGTGTCCGAGTTCGGCCGAACGGGTGCTGGCGGCGGTGCCGACGAAGACGAGCCGGAGGTCGGGAAGGAGTTGATCGGGGAGGCGGTCACAGGGGACCTCGGGCAAAGTCGATAAATCCCTCATTCTCGTCGCGCTGAGGTTAGTTTCTCGATGATAGTGTTTGCGGAATTTCCATGCCTCTTAATAGCTGATCGAAGCTTCGCATCGCTGATGCTCAATTGCTCAGTCCAATACCAGACCTGCCAGGCCTCGCTCAGGTCAATGACTGTTTCCCTTCCATATGGCTCATGTTCAACGAAGATTTGGAGGTCTGGGATCTCTTTGAGCAGGGTAGAACAGTCCTGCACGCTTGTTTGTCGAACGCTTAGGAATCTTAGTTTCTTAAGAGCAGCCAGACAACTTATCTCTCGGACCTTTGTTTCATCGAGATCAAGAGTGCGAAGGTTCGTAAGGCTTGCCAGTGGCCCTATATCCATTACGCGAGTCTTCCAAAGGGAAAGATTCTCAAGGTTGTAAAGTTCGGAAAGTGAGTCGATCGCTCTTATTGAGGTTGCAAAAAGGTCAAGTATTCGCAGCTTGGACAAGTTGCGCAGAGGCTCCACGCTCTCAATGGGAGTAGTGTAAATGCGAAGAAACTCCAATTTTCTAAGATTTCCAAGTGCGGTGATGTCTTTGATGTTGGGGCAGAAGATGTCCAAGTATCTTAGTTCGGAAAGCTTCGAAATTGGATCCAGACTCTCTATCTGCTGCATATTGAGGCTCAGGTGCTCCAAGCTACTAATACTTGCTAAAGCATCGATATTTGGTGCCTGCCCGCCACTTAGATATAGCCACCGTAGTCTTTTAAGTCCGGCGAGGGCGTCGATATCGCGCGGATCGATATCGAACAGGTCCAACCGTTCTAGGTGATCAAGATTTTTGAAGCCATTGAGGTCTTCAAACTGGAATTTTTGGTCATCGAAATTGAGATGCTTGATCTGAGGAATTCAAGCTTCTGGTGGTGATCGTCCGACAGCCAAATAGGCTCGCACTAGGTCGATGTCGAATTTCGCGGCAGTCACCTTTGCTGCTGGGCGAGGATTCGCACCTCCAGGTTCTTCTGGTTTGTATATGTCCCTCGCCGCCATGTGTTCTCGATACGCCGATGCGTCAGAGAAAATGTAGCACTTTGATTTGGTGAGCCCTTCCTTGCTCAGCTTTTCCCAGTAAGGTTCCCGCGCGTGATGCGAGGGGATTTCTTCGGCAAGCGCGGGCGTGAGGTCGGCATTGTAGGTGTTGCTCAAGAAAAAGCTTCCTTCAGGCAATTCCAAAAGCTTCTTCTTTGTTAGCCGGCCAGCGAAGATGGGGGTTCCTTTGCGCGACGTGGGGCCGCTACCGCTTACGACCTTGATGATCTTGCTGGCGACGGCTCGTATGCCCTCGGAAGTCCGGGCGGCGAGGCGACCGGCCAGAATTGGAGAATGCTTTTGTACATCTTCGCGGCTAAGTTGGTGCCAGATAGGCAAAATCACTTTCGTGCCATCAGACTCTTTCGCCACGAGCCCGTCTAACTCGGATTTGGTCCAAACTTTTGAGAAGAAACTAGTACCCGGAATCAGAGCTGAGTGATACGGCGGCCTTTGAAACGGCGTTGACGGACCTTTTTCTTGGTCCAGACGAAGGGCTCGGCTCTGTCGTTGTATGCGTTGACGT